>NZ_JASCOO010000190.1:0-1456 GCF_029959485.1 Stenotrophomonas sp. PS02301 | reverse complement strand
GGGGTTGGGGGGCGGACCTCCCCCCCCCCGGGGGGGGGGCGGGGTGGGGCGGGCGGGGGGCCGGCAGCCGTTGGAGATGTGCCCCGGCGCGCTTCAGGCGGGGATCGGTTCGCTTTGAGCGTCGCGCATCCGGGCGTTGAGGATGACCAGCATCTTGCGCATGACAGCTACCAAGGCGACCTTGCTCGCCTTTCCTTTGGCTTTCAGGGTCGCGTAAAAGTCACGTAGCTTGGGCTCGTAACGGATGGCAGTTAGCGCCGCCATGTAGAGTGCTTCGCGCACTACGGCCCGGCCCCCGGTGATGCTGCGCTTGCCCTGCCAGGTACCGCTCTCGCGGTTCATGGGGGCCAGGCCGACCAGCGAAGCAATGGCCTTGCTCCCCAGTGTTCCCAGCTCCGGCAGTTCGCAGGCCAAGGTGCTGACCAGGATCGGCCCAGCGCCTTTAAGCGTTCCGATGTTCTTCCAGCCCGGCTGCGCGGCGAGCTGCTCGGCAATGGCCTTGTCCAGCTGTTTAAGATCTTCGGATAGCTGGGCAAGATGGCGCTGCTTGATCGTGATCAGGACTGGATCGGTCAGCTGCCGCAAGCGCTGCATCTCGCTGACGCGCATCTGCACCAGATGGCGGCGGCACTGGGCAAATTCGGCCAAACGCCGCTGCCAAGGTGCCGGTGGCACGTAGCGGGTGAGCGGTAAAAGGTGAGCCATCTGCGCCAGCACGGCTGCATCGAGTCGATCGGTTTTGGCAGCACGTCCCGTAGCTTGGGCGAAGCGGCGTGCCCGAGCGGGATTGATGCGGACCATCGGAAGCCCAGCCTCGTGCAAAGCCTCCAGGGCGGCACGCTCGTAGCCGCCGCTGGCTTCCAGAACGACCTGCGTGATGGGCCATTGTTTCAGCCATTGAATCAGCCGCACAAAGCCGCGCTTGTCGTTGCTGAATTGGTCAAACGCCTGTTCATGGACAGCCACATCCAGCGTGGCCTGACTTACGTCGATCCCGATCCCATACATGGCAGAACTCCGCTAGGCTGACAGGGTCGAGAGCTCCCCCCGCTTGCCCAGTCTTATCAGTCCGAGCGCCAACTCGATCAACTGTTCGGGCGGATCAGGGAGAAACCGGCGTGGGGACCCAAGCTACCTAGCGGTCGCAAGACCTAGAGCCACACGGTCGCCCACGCCGGGCTCTCGGCACCTAAAGTGCCAGATCGCCAAGAGATAAGAGCCACGCCATGCGTGGCTGCTTTGCCTCAACCAGGATCCGGCGCGTCAGGCGCACGCTGCTGTGCCGAGCTTCGCCCGGCAGCTCTCCTCAGAACCACCTTGAAACTGTGAGCGGGACGGGGCGGGTGGGTTGTCGGGACCATGAGCGCCATGGATGGCGCGACATGAGCCTCCATGGACGGATTCACGGCGTGGGCCGCCCACCCCCCCCTCCCCGCCCCCCCCCCCCTAACCCCGG
>NZ_JASCOO010000018.1:0-56827 GCF_029959485.1 Stenotrophomonas sp. PS02301 | reverse complement strand
GCCCACGATCTGCAGCGCAGATCGTGGGCGCGCCAGCGCGTCGCGATGGTGTTACCGGGCGAGCCAACCACCGTCGACCGGCAGCACCGCGCCGTTGACGTAGTCCGAGGCGCTGGAGGCCAGGAACACGGCGGTACCGCCGAGGTCTTCCGGGGTGCCCCAGCGTGCGGCCGGGATGCGATCGAGGATGGACTTGTTGCGGTCCTCGTCGGCGCGCAGCGCGGCGGTGTTGTCGGTCGCCATGTAGCCCGGGGCGATCGCGTTGACGTTGATGCCCTTGCTGGCCCATTCGTTGGCGAGCAGACGGGTGATGCCGGCGATGCCGCTCTTGCTGGCCGTGTACGACGGCACGCGGATACCGCCCTGGAAGGACAGCATCGAGGCGATGTTGATGATCTTGCCGCGGCCCTGTGCGATGAAATGCTTGCCGGCGGCCTGCGAGATGAAGAACGCGGACTTGATGTTGACGTTCATCACGTCATCCCAGTCCTGCTCGCTGAACTCCACCGCATCGGCGCGGCGGATCAGGCCGGCGTTGTTGACCAGGATATCCAGGCCGCCCAGGCCTTCGATGGTTTCGCGGATGACGCGCTCGACCGGCTCGATGCTGATCAGGTTCGCTTCGATCGCCAGGCAGCGGCGGCCCAGCGCGGTGATCTTGGCGATGGTCTCGGTGGGCGGCGCGATGCCGGCCACGGCGACGTCGGCACCGGCCTGCGCCAATGCGACCGCGATGCCCTGGCCCAGGCCGGTGTTGCCACCGGTGACGAGGGCGACCTTGCCTTCCAGACTGAACGGATTAGCCATTGCGTATGTAGTCCTTGTCCAATGCGTAACAGACGCCGCCGGCGCGATGCCGGCGGCGCGTCGGGGTCACTTGAGCTGGCAGATGTCCAGCACGTGCATGTCGGTGTAATCCAGGTTCTCGCCGCCCATCGCCCAGATGAAGGCGTAGTTGCTGGTGCCGGCGCCCATGTGGATCGACCACGGCGGCGACACGACGGCTTCGTTGTTCTGGATGACGATGTGGCGCTGCGCGTCCGGCTCGCCCATGAAGTGGTACACGCGGTCGTTCTGGCCCAGATCGAAGTAGAAATAGACCTCGCTGCGGCGGTCGTGCAGGTGCGGCGGCATGGTGTTCCAGACGCTGCCCGGCTTGAGCACGGTCAGGCCCAGCAGCAGCTGCGAGGACTGGCAGGTGGCCGGCACGATGTACTGGTAGATGGTGCGCTCGTTGCTGGTTTCCAGCGCGCCACGGTCCAGGGCCACGGCATCCTTGATCGACAGCGCCTTGGTCTCGAAGCGCGCATGCGCCGGGGTCGAGGCCAGGTAGAACTGCGCCGGGTTGGCCGCGTCATCGGAGGCGAACACGACGTCTTCGCTGCCCATGGCCACGTACAGGCCGTCCTTCGGACCGAGCGTGAACACGGTGCCGTCAACGGTGACGGTGCCGCTGCCGGCGCCGACATTGATCACGCCCAGCTCGCGGCGCTCCAGGAAAGCGTGGCCGGCAGCCGAGGCCGGTTCGGTCTGCCTGGGCAGCGAAACCGGGCCGTTGACCGGGGCCGCACCGCCGAGCACGAAGCGCTCGTAGTGGGTGTACTTCAGGGTCACCGCATCGGCGTTGAACAGACCATCGAGCAGATACAGATCGCGCAGGTCGTCATTGCTGGCGCCCTTGATGGCGTCGGGATGGGTGGCGTAATGGGTCTTGCAGTACATGGCGTCTCCAGAGCAGGGGTGGGGCGATGCGTCGGCCCCGGCACGATTCCAGGTGATTGTAGCCAGTTGGTAAACCGGTGTCATTTTGCAGCGCACGATAGGCCGGGTGGCCCGCGGACGGGGTCGGGACGGAAGGCGACACGACAGAACAGGGGTGACGACAGAAGAAGCGTCACGACCAACGGTCGTGACCTACCGAGGGTTGACGCCTTGGGCGTCAATCCTCGGGGGGCTGGCAGGAGTCGCGCACGATCAGGTGCGGGCGGACGCTGGCGTGCTGCATCACGGCTTGGCCGTCGGGCTGGATCAGCATCGCGGCCGCTGTGCGGCCGGTGTCGCGGGTATGCCGGCGCACCGAGGTCAGCGACGGCCACAGGCGCGAGGCCAGCGGGCTGTCGTCGTAGCCGATGATCGAGAGCTGGCGCGGGATGTTGATGCCCGCGCGCAGCGCGACCTTGTAGATACCGGCGGCCATTTCATCGTTGCCGGTGAAGATGGCGGTCGGGCGCTGCTTGCCCAGCAGCAGCTTCTCGGCCGCGGCCACACCGGATTCGAAGGTGTAACCGGCCTCCACGATGCGTGCCGGGGGAAGCTCGATGCCGCGCTTGGCGAGGGCATCGATGAAGCCGGCGGTGCGTTCGTGCGCAGAGCGGTAGGCACTCGGGCCGGTCACCAGGGCGATGTCGCGGTGGCCCAGCGAGAGCAGGTAATCGGCCGCTTCGGCGGCACCGTCGCGGTCGTGGGTGACCACCATCTGCGAGGTATCGTCCAGCGGCAGCGAGGCGATCCGGGTGAAGCGGCAGCCGATTTCATCGAGCATGTCCACCAGCGCCTGGTCTTCGGAGGCACGTGGCACCAGGATCACGCCGTGCAGCTTCTGCTGCTGCACGAAGCGGCGCACACCGTCGATGTAGCCGGGGCTGCGCGAATCGCAGGGGTGCACGACCAGCTCGAAGCTGGAGCCGCGCAGCGCATCCAGCGCGCCGTACTGCATGTCCACGATGTACTGGGCGGTCGGGTTGTCGTACACCATGCCGATCAGGAACGAGCGCCGGAAGGCCAGCCCGCGGGCCAGCGGATCGGGCGTGTAACCGACCTCGCGCATCAGTGCTTCGACCTTCTCGCGGGTGTCCTTACGCACCAGCGGTGAGTTGTTGATGATGCGCGAAACGGTCTTCTTCGATACCCCGGACAGACGCGCGATGTCGTTGATCGTGGCGGCCTTGCCTTTGGTCAATCCGTGCGGCGACGGATCGGTTTTGCTGCGCAATGACATGTCGTTCAAACCGGGGATGAGTCAAGGGATTCTAGCGGGGAGCTCAATCGAGGGCGCGGTAGCGGAAATTCCGGAACTGGACCTTGCCGTCGCCAGCAGCATAGATCGCCGGCTTCAGGGCCAGGAACTTGCCTGCCACATTGTGATGGTAGCCGGAGACTTCCATCTGAACCGGGTACTTCTGCCAGGTTTTACCGTCCGTGCTGGAGTGGATGGTGACGATATGGCGGTTGTTGGTCACCCGCAGCCACAGCGTGCCGCCGGTGGCGCTGGGGGTCAGCCGGGTGGGGCGCTCCTCGCCGTAGCGGTGCATGATGAACTTCTCGCCGTTGCTGCCCACGCCCACATACAGGCGGTCGCTGTAGTAGAGCAGGGCACCGCCCACCGCGCCCGGGGCGATCTCCATCTCGACCTCGAACTGGTAGGCCTTGTCGCCGGCGATGGCGGTCAGCGGCGAGCTGTCGCGCGGGGTGCTGCCCTTGCCCTGCAGCACCATGCCCTTGCCGGTGAAGGCCAAACGCTTGTACTCGTCCTGGGCCGGGTTGAAGAACGACCACTGCGCACCGAGCGTGCTGCCGCGGAAATCGTCGGACAAGGCCATGCCGTGCTGGCCGACCGAGGTGCCCGACGGTTTGGCGAGCGGCTGGCCGAGGTCACCGCCCTTGGCCACGAACCAGCCATCGGCGGTCCATTCGATCGGCTCCAGCAGCGCCTGGCGGCCTAGCGTCCAGTACCCGTTCTCGTAGCCGTGATACATCATCCACCAGCGCCCGTCGGTGCCTTCGATCACCGTGGCGTGGCCGCGCGACCACCACGGCTCGGCGGCCGACCGGGTGCGCATGATCGGGTTGTTCGGCGCATTCACCCACGGGCCGTGGATCGAGCGCGAGCGCGCGGTGATCACCATGTGCCCGGTCGGCGGGCCGGCGGTGCCGCCCACAGCAGTGGTCATGTAGTACCAACCATCGCGGAAATTGATCTTCGGGCCTTCCTGCGCATAGGCCTCCACGTCCCAGCTTTCCGGGTATTTCCAGCCGTCGTAGACGTGCTTGGGCGTGCCGACCACGCTCAGGCCGTCATCGGCCAGCTGCACGTAGTCGCCACCGCTGAGGAACAGATAGCGCTTGCCGTCTTCGCCCACCGCATGGCCGGGATCGATGTAGCCGCCCAGGCCGATGTCGATCGGCTCGCTCCACGGGCCGTTGATGCTGTCGGCCCAGACCACGAAGTTGCTGCGGGTTTCGCCGGTGCGGGCCGGGAAATAGATGTAATAGCGGCTGCCGTGCTTGACGATGTCCGGGGCCCAGATCGCACCTACGTTCTTGGTGATCGCGTGGCCCAGCGGCTGCCAGTTGACCAGATCGCGCGAGTGCCAGATCGGCAGGCCGGGGTAGGCATCGAACGAGGACAGCGTGAGGTAGTAATCCTCGCCATCCTTGAGCACGGAAGGATCCGGGCGATCACCGGCGAACACCGGATTGAGGAAGGTGCCGTTGCCCAGATCGGCCTGGCGCTGGTTCTCGATCCCGCGCGTCCAGTGGGTGGCCGGCTCGGCGGCGTGGCCGGCGCCTGCCAGCAGCAGGCAGGCGGTGGCGAAGCTGGCCAGGGTCTTCCTCAGGTGCATCGTCTTTCTCCCTTGAACGTATCGTGGGCCGGCTGCGCTCAGCGCGCCCCGGTCCCGGCAAGACGCTGTTGCCAGCGTGGGTACTCGGTGGTGATCAGGGCCTGCGGCCAGGTGCCGTACCAGTGATAGCCGGTGCGGCGCTCGCGCGGGATGTCGTTGAACGTGGCGACGCGTTCGCCCTCGCGGTTGGCCAGCAGCACGCCACTGTCGTGCAGGTCGTGGAAGCGCCCCCACAGCGGCGGCGCGCCCGCATCGGCGACCAGGCGGCGGTCGACCGTGGTGCGGTGGAACGCGAACTGTTCCGGCGTCGTTTCGAAGGTCTCCAGCCGCCACCCGGTCAACGCGTGGGTCTGGAACCACGCCATCGCGGCGTTGACCGAGGCGACCACCTGCGGCGAAGGATCCGGGATCGACATCAGGTAGCGGACCACGCCGACACTCTCGTCGGTGACCAGCGCCGGCAGTTCGAATTTCCGCCCCTGCGCGGGCAGCAGGGTGGTGCGGTCGTACTGCCCGGCCCAGAGCGTCGGCACGCCGTCCTGGCGCACCTGCAGGCGCAGCAGGCAGGCATCACCGGCGGTCACGGCCGCGTCCACGCGGGCACGTTGATCGGCGGTGATGAAGCCGAACGCCGGTTCACGCTGGATGCGCCGGAGCGTGGTCAGCACGCCGCTGGTGACGTCGTCAGCGAACGTGATGTGCCCGTGGTACGAGGTGCGCGAGGGCACCGAATGCGGCCAGCCGCCACAGCGGGGGACCTGCTCGGCGAGGATGAAATCCAGGCCGCGCACGGCCGCGTCGCGGTAGCGGGCATCGCCGCTGCGCGCGAAGGCCTCGGCCAGGTAGCTGACCTGGGTGTAGATGTTGCGGTTGTCGAAGCTGCCGCCCGGCGTGGCCTGGTCAGCCAGCACCTGTGCCTTGGCGGCATCGTCGAGGATCCGCTGCGGATCCTGGTTGACCGCCCAGCCGCCGCCATGGCGTTGCAGCGCCACCAGGGTGTCGGCGATCTGTCGGTACTGATCGGGGGCATAGCGCGGGTAGTCCGTGCCGTGCCCGCTCTGCCAATGGTTGATGCCGTCCTGGAAGCCGCGCAGCGGGATGTCCTGGCCCTGCGCCATGACGGCGCAGGGCAGGGCGATCCACAGCAGTACCGCGAGCCGCCGCACGCTTACGCGCGCAGCAGGGCGGGCAGCCACAGCGACATTTCCGGGAAGAAGGTGACGATCAACAGCACGCCCAGCGCAGCGAACCAGAACGGCCAGATCGAGCGCATGCTCTCACCGACGCTGATCTTGCCGATCGCGGTACCGATGAACAGCACCGAGCCCACCGGCGGTGTCACCAGGCCCAGGCCACCGGTCAGCACCAGCACCAGGCCGAAGTGGATCGGATCGATGCCGTAGGCCTTGGCCACCGGCAGGAAGATCGGCGTGCAGATCAGGATCATCGGCGCCAGGTCCATGAAGGTGCCCAGCAGCAACAGCATGACCACGATCATCAACAGCACCATGAACTGGCTGTGCGCGAACGACTGCAGGAAGTTGACCGCGGCCGACGGCACTTCCAGATACGCCAGCAGCCAACCGAACACGGCCGCCGTGGCGATCACGAACAGGATCACACCGGTGCTGCGCGCGGCATGGGTGACCGTGCCGAGGAACTCGCGCCAGTCCAGCTGGCGGTACAGCACGGTGGTCACCAGCAGCGCGTAGACCACGGCGATCGCCGCGCTCTCCACCGCAGTGAAGATGCCGGCACGGATACCGATGAAGATCAGCGCGACCAGGCCCAGGCCAGGCAGCGCCGAGACCAGGCGCAGCAGCACCGCACGCCAGCCCGGGAAGATCTCCACGCCGTAACCGCGGCGGCGCGCCACGAGATAGCCGGTGATCATCAGGACGACGGTCATCAGCAGCGCCGGCACGATACCGGCCGCGAACAGATCGGCGATCGACAGCCCACCACCGGCGGCGGCCGAGAACAGGATCAGGTTGTGCGACGGCGGTACCAGCAGCGCCACCAGCGCGGCGGTGATGCTGACGTTGACCGCGAAGTCGCGGTCGTAACCCCGCTTGACCATCTGCGGGATCATCGTGCCACCGACCGCCGAGACATCGGCGATGGCCGAGCCGGACACACCGCCGAAGAACAGCGAGGACAGGATCGACACTTGGCCCAGGCCACCGCGCATGCGCCCCACCAGCGAGGATGCCAGTGAGATCAGGCGCTCGGAGATGCCGCCGCGCATCATGATTTCACCGGCGAAGATGAACAAGGGAATGGCGATCAGTGAAGCCGAGCCGGTACCGGCGGAGATCTGCTGGACCAGCACCAGCGTCGGCAGATCCAGGTACCACAGGGTGGCCAGGGCGGCGGCGGCCAGCGCGAACGCGACCGGCACACCGAGCAGCAACAGCACCGCGAACACGGTGAAAAGAATCGTAATACCCATGACTCAGCGATCTCCCTCGGCAACGGCATCGGCCGGCCGTACAGCCAGCGCCATCTGGTTCACGGCGAAGATCGCCATCAAGGCGCCACCGATCGACAGGGGCAGGTAGTTGATGCTCTGCGGCAGGTGGGCGCCGGCGGCCTTGATATCCAGGCCGTCCATCAGCAGCACGGCCGCCCACCAGGCGATGACCACGCCCAGCACGGCCACCACCAGCGCGGCGAACACGTCCACCGCACGGCGCAGGCCCGGGCCCATGTGCGCGGCCAGCAGGAAGAAGCCGAAGTGGCGGCGAGTATGCACGCCGGTGGCCGCACCCAGGCTCATCGCCGTGGCCAGCAGGAGCAGCGTGACCGGCTCGGTCCAGCTGGGCGAATCATTGATCACATAGCGGGCGAACACCTGCCAGCCCTGCACCACCACCAGGCCGAGCAGGGCGATGACGGCAATGTAGATCGCCACATCGGCGATCACGTTGAGCAGGCGCTGCGGCGCGGCGGGGGTGATGACGGTTTCGGAAGTCGAGTCGGACATCGCGTCGGAGCCTCAGGCGAAGTCGCGGATGCGACGGGTGAGGGCGGCCAGCTCCGGCTGCTGCAGGTAACGCTGCAGGAGCGGGTCGGCGGCCTTGCGGAAGGCCGGCATGTCGACCTCGTTGAATCTGATGCCGAAATCGGCCACGGCCTGGCGGGCGTTGTTTTCCGAGGCATCCCACTGCTCGCGCATCACCTGCACCGATTCACGTGCGGTCTCGATCACCAGGGTGCGGTCGGCCGGGCTCAGCGCATCGAAGCTCTGGCGCGACATCAGCAGCACGTCCGGTGCGTAGGAGTGATCGCTCTGCGACCAGTAGTGCGCGGCCTCGAAATGACGGCTGGAGTGGAAGCTGCGCATGTTGTTTTCCGCACCGTCGATCATGTGCGTTTCCATGCCCGAGAAGGTGTCGCCCAGCGACATCGGGGTCGGGTTGGCACCGAGCAGGCGCATCAGCTGGATGAAGATGTCCGAGGAGGCCACGCGCAGCTTGAGGCCGTGCAGGTCCTTGGGCTCCACGATGGGGTGCTTGGTGTTGTAGAAGCAGCGCGCACCGGAATCGTAGATGGCCAGGCCGACCAGATCGCGCGTTTCAAAGCCCTGCAGGACCGTATCGGCGACGCCGCCATCGAGCGCGCGGCGCATGTGCGCCACCGACTCGAACACATACGGCAGGCACAGGCCCTGGGTCAGCGGAAACGCGTTGTTGAGCGCGCCGGAGTAGACGCGGGTGATATCGATGGCGCCGAAGCGGGCCATGTCGATCGCCTCGGACTCACGGCCGAGCTGGCCGGAGTGGTACTGGCGCAGCCGCAGCCGGCCGCCGGTTTTTTCTTCCAGCGTTTTCCCGATCCATTTCACCGCGGTGACGGTGGGGTAATCGGCGACGTGGACGTCGGTGGCGGTCAACAGCTGCGCACCGGCCGGTGCGGCGTTGGATGACCGCGAACAGGCTGTCAGCGCGGGCGCGGCAAGCGCGCCCAGACTGGTAGCCAGGAAACTTCTGCGAGTGAACATCTGCGCCCTCCCAAGCGTGCTCGCCATGTCCGCGCGGTTATCCGGCGGCGATGGCCTTGCAGGTAATGTCGCCGTAGCCGACGAAACGGATCAATGCTTGCTGGCCCACGGCGATGTCGTGGATGCCGGTGGCGTTGCCACTGGCGATCAGATCGCCGGCCTTCAACGGCCGCCCACGCTGCGCCGAACGCCCCAGCGCGAACGCATAGGCGGTGCGCAGGCCACCGGGCAGCAGGGTCGCGCCACCGGTGCCGACCACCTCGCCTTCGATGCGGGTTTCCGCACGCAGGTCGGCGTCATCCAGGCGCGTCCAGTCCGCGATCTCGGTGCCGAGCACCAGGCCGTTGTTGTTGCCGAAGTCCGACACCACCACGCGCGGGCCGAGCTTGTTGATCGTCGCCAGCGGGCTGCTGGCCACTTCCACACCGATGAAAAGCCTGGCGGGCAGCGCCTCGGCCTCTTCGGGGGTCCAGTGCAGCTTGTCCGCCGGGGCGTCTTCCTGCAGCTGGATCACGTACTCGGCCTCGACCGCGCCGAACCCGCCGACGAACACCGGAATCTCGACTGTTCCACCGGTAGCATTCCAGAGCTGACGCGAGAAGATGGGGCCCAGCAGGCGATCATCGCCCGAGGCATCGCGGCGCTCGGCGGCGATGTAGCCGACTTTCCAGCCGACCACCTGGTCGTCCCACAGGCCGATGGCCTGGTCCTGTACCTGATAGGCGGTGACCAGGTCTTCCGGGATCGTTCCCGGGAAATCGGGCAGGGATTGGCCGTGTTGGCGGGCGCTGACGAAGTGCCGGGCGATCTCGCCCAACCCCTGGTCGGGCAGGTCCTGTTTGCCGTGGTCGTTGCTCAAGCGGGTCTCCCGGAAAAATTGTTGCACTGCCAATCGACAGCGGTTGGATGTGCTGTATATGGTAAACCGGTGTCATTGGCAATGTGCAGCGCATCAGAACGGCTGCCGGTCAGGCACGATGCCTGTTCCCATGCCCAAGGACGTACCCGGATGCGCCGCTTCCTCGCGTTGCCCATGCTGACTCTCCTGCTGCTGGCCGGCGGCCTGGCCCACGCGGCCGAGCGTGCCGTACCGGAAACCGAACCGGCCGCCGGCGCCCCCGATCGCATCGTGCTGTGGCCGGACGGCCAGGTGCCCGGCGAAGGCGGCCCGGCCACCGTGCCCAACGTGATCGAGCGCAGCCGCGATCCGGCGCTGCCGGACCGCTACATCGACAACGTCAGTGCGCCCTACCTGGTCGTATACCGGCCGGCGCGCCCGAATGGCAGCGCCCTGCTGGTGGTGCCGGGCGGCGGCTATCAGCGCATCGTGCTCGACAAGGAAGGCACCGCGCTGGTGCCGGCGTTCGTCGAGCAGGGTGGGGTGACCCTGTTCGTGCTGCGTTACCGGCTGCCCGCCGGCCGCAGTGATCGCCAGGCCGCACTGGCCGATGCCCAGCGTGCGATGCGGGTGATCCGCGCCGATGCCGCGCGATGGCAGATTGATCCGCAGCGCATCGGGGTGATGGGTTTCTCGGCCGGCGGGCACGTTGCCGCGCGGTTGAGCAACGGCTTCGATGCACCGGCCTATCCGCATCGCGATGCCATCGATGCGCTCAGCGCGCGGCCGGATGTCGCGCTGCTGATCTACCCGGTGATCGACATGGGCACGCATGCGCATACCGGCTCGCGTACCCGTCTGCTCGGGCCGCATCCGGATGCGGCGCTGCAGCAGCAGTTTTCGATGCAGGATCAGGTCCGCGCCGATACGCCGCCGACCTTCCTGGTGCATGCGCAGGACGACAACGTGGTCTCGGTGCACAACAGCCTGGTGTATTACCAGGCGCTGCTGCGCGCCGGTGTCACCACCGAAATGCATCTGTTCCCGTTCGGCGGCCATGGCTTCGGCGTGCGCATCCCGGCCGGTTTGACCGTCGCGCAGTGGCCTGAGCTGGCGCTGCGCTGGATTCCCTCGCGCCACACGGAGCCCGCGCGCCATGACTGATTCCCCCGCCGACCTGCAGCGGCGCCGTTTCCTGCGCGACAGCGCGCGCTATGCCGTGATGCTCGGTGCGACCAGCCTGCCCCTGCTGCCCGCCTTCGCGGGCGTGCCCGGCCCGCGCCACGATGCCGCGCCGCTGGCGCGCGTGCGCAGTGGCCGCGTGCGCGGGCAGCAGGAGCAGGGCATCCACGTGTTCCGCGGCCTTCCCTACGGCGCCGATACCGCCGCCCGGCGCTTCCAGCCGGCCGTGCAGGAATCGGCCTGGCGCGGCGTGCGTGATGCGCTGGCGTACGGCAATGCCGCGCCGCAGGGCGGCAGCGAAGGGCCGGGCAGCGAAGACTGCCTCTACCTCAATGTGTGGACCCCGGCGCTGCGCGATGGCGGCAAGCGCCCGATCGTGTTCTACATCCACGGCGGCGCCTACAACAACGGCTCGGGCAGCGACCCGCTGTACGACGGCAGCGCGTTGTGCCGGCGCGGCGACGTGGTGGTGGTCACGGTCAACCATCGCCTCAATGTGTTCGGCTATCTGTACCTGGCGCAGCTGGGCGATGCGCGTTTCGCCGATTCCGGCAACGTCGGCCAGCTCGATCTGGTCCAGGCGCTGCAGTGGGTGCGCCAGCATGCGCCCGAGTTCGGCGGCGATGCGGGCAACATCACCGTGGTGGGGCAATCCGGCGGCGGCGCGAAGATCGCCACGCTGATGGCCATGCCCGCCGCGCGCGGCCTGTTCCAGCGCGCGTGGACCATGAGCGGGCAGCAGGTGACCGCGGCCGGCCCGCGTGCCGCCACCCAGCGCGCGCAGATCGCGATGCAGGCGGTGGGCGCAGCCGATGCCGACGCGTTGCGCACGATGCCGATGGAAGCGCTGCTGGCCGCCACCCGTGCGCGCGACCCTTCGCGCGTGGAGAACAGCAGTCTCTACGTCGGGCCGGTGCTCGACGGGCGTTCGTTGCCGGTGCATCCGTTCTGGCCGGAGGCGCCCGCGCAGTCCGCCGGGATTCCGATGGTGATCGGCAACACCCACGATGAAACCCGCGCTTTCCTCGGCAACGACCCGGCCAACTTCGCACTGACCTGGGAGACGCTGCCGGCCAAGCTGGAAAAAGAGCAGTACGTGGACCTGCTGCCCTCGGTGGTGATCGCCGAGTACCGCCGCCTGTATCCGCATTACACGCCTTCGGAAGTGTTCTTCGCGGCCACCACCGCCGGTCGTTCGTGGCGCGGTGCGGTGGAGGAACTGGAGGCGCGTGCGCGCCAGGGCGCACCCACCTGGGCCTATCAACTCGATTGGGGCTCGCCGCTGGACGGCGGCAAGTTTGGCGCGTTCCACACGCTGGATATCCCGCTGGTGTTCGATACCACCGATCGGCCCGGCTCGCGCACCGGTGACAGCGAAGCGGCGACCCGCGTGGCGGCCACGATGAGCGAGGCCTTGATCGCCTTCGCCCGCCATGGCGATCCAAATCACGGCGGACTGCCACGCTGGCAGACCTATTCGCTGGCCCGCCGCGAAACGATGCTGTTCGATACCCCCCCACAGCAGGCCGACGACCCGCGCGGTGGCGAGCGTCGCCTCTATCAGCAGGCCCCCTTCATTCAACGAGGTACGTTCTGATGCGGTGTACGTCCTGGCTGCTGGGCAGCGCGCTGTTCGGCCTGATGAGCGCGGCGCAGGCCGCCGTGGATCCAGCGGTGCTGGATCGCCCGGCCCCGACCCCGATCCGGGCCAGCAAGATCGTGCTGGTCGGTGATTCCACCACGGCCGTGCAGGGCGGCTGGGGCCCGGCCTTCTGCGCGCGGCACGTGACCTCGTTCCTGACCTGCACCAACCTGGCCCGTGGCGGCCGCAGTACCTACAACTACCGCGCCGAGGGCTCGTGGGCGCTGGCCGAGGCGGAGATGCGCACGCCCGGCTATGCCACCACATGGGTACTGGTCCAGTTCGGCCACAACGACCAGCCCGGCAAGCCGGGCCGCTCCACCGATCTGCAGCGCGAGTTCCCGGACAACCTGCGCCGCTATGTGCGTGAGATCCGTGCCGCCGGTGCGCAGCCGGTGCTGCTGACCCCGTTGACCCGACGCCAGTTCGCCGATGGCGTGCTGATCGATGACCTGGCCCCCTGGGCCGAGGCGGTCCGCGCCGTGGCGCGCGAGCTGGAGGTGCCCCTGGTGGACCTGCACGCGCGCAGCCGCGCGGTGGTACAGGCGCTGGGGCCGGTCGCGGCCATGCCGCTGGCGCAGGCGGCCGCCACGCCCGCCCAGGTCAGCGCAGCGCTGGAGGGCACGACTGTGGGCGCAGCGCCCGTGGCTGGCGCACCGGCCGCGCAGAACAACGCCCTCACCGAGCCCATGGGGCAAGCCAAGGTCGCGTTCGATTACACCCACCTGGGCCCGGATGGGGCGGCGCTGTTTGCCACGCTGGTCACCGAGGAACTGGCCCGGCAGGTCCCGTCGTTGCGTCCGATGCTGATTCCCTGATCGATAGGCGGACCCTTCGAATGCTTCCGAATGGATCGCTATGTCGGGGATCGTGGGTCGATTGGATGTGATTCAGGTCAAACACGCTGTTCACCGGGATCGCCTAGACTCGGGGCATGCAAGACCAATGCAACCCGTTTCCTCCGTTCCATGGCCGTGATCGATTGATCGCCGCCGTCGACCATGCCGTCCAGCACGAGCACGCGCACCAGATCGCCGCCACGCTGCGCGCGGCGTTGCGCGAGGCGATCGCCGACAGCCGCATCCAGCTGCCGGCCTGCGTGCACCACCCGATCGAGGATCACTACGCCCGCCGCGAGCTGTATCGCAGCCCGGAGCACGGCTACAGCATCGTCGCCATGAGCTGGGGGCCGGGGCAGGGCACGCCGCTGCACGACCACAGCGGGCTGTGGTGCGTGGAGGGGGTCTGGCTGGGCCAGCTGGCGATCACCCAGTACCAGCTGCTGGAGCGCGACGGCGAACGCTTCCGTTTCCGCCCGGAGCCGCCCGTGCTGGGCGACTGCGGCAGTGCCGGCAGCCTGATCCCGCCGCACGAGTACCACACCATCCGCAACACCAGCGATGACGACCTGGCGATCTCGGTACACGTGTACCAGGGCGAGATGACCCGTAGCGCCGTCTTCGAACCCGAGGCCGACGGCTGGTACCAACGCCGCGTGCAGGTGATGGAAACCGACGCAGCCTAGGGTGCGACCGGGCGCAGCGCTCGACCCGACGCCGCGGTGCCGCGCATCATGCGCACTCCACCCGTTTCCCGACGTTCCGCCATGCCTACGCTGCCGTTCCAACAGGTCAATGTCTTCAGCCAGGATCCGCTGCGCGGCAATCCGCTGGCCGTGGTGCTCGATGCAGAAGGCGTGGACGACGCTCGGATGACCGCGTTCGCCCGCTGGACCAACCTGAGCGAGACCACCTTCCTGCTGCCGCCGACCGATCCGCAGGCGGATTATCGCGTGCGCATCTTCACCACGCTGGAAGAGCTGCCGTTCGCCGGGCATCCCACCCTGGGCAGCTGCCATGCGTGGCTGGCGCATGGCGGCGTGCCGAAGGGCGAGGAGATCGTGCAGGAGTGCGGGATCGGCCTGGTGCGGATACGGCGCAGCGCGTCCGGCCTGGCATTCCTGGCGCCGCCGCTGCTGCGCGGCGAGCCCTTGGCACCGGCACTGCGCGAACAGGTGCGCCGCGGTCTCGGCGTAGCCGCGGAGGACGTCATGGACGCGCGCTGGGCAGACAACGGTACCGGCTGGCTGGCACTGCGCCTGCGTGATCGTGCGGCCGTACTTGCGGTCCAGCCGGACTATGCGCAGCTGGAGGGCGTGAAGGTGGGTGTGTTCGGGCCTTGGCTGCCCAGTGATGGCGAGGAGGCCCAGTACGAGAGCCGCGCCTTCATTGCCGGCGACGGCGCGCCGGAAGACCCGGCCACGGGCAGCCTCAATGCCGGCATCGCGCGCTGGCTGCTGGCCACCGGCGAAGCACCGGATCGCTATGTGATCAGCCAGGGCACGGCGATCGGCCGTGCCGGGCGGCTGCGGGTGGAGCGGGTGGGCGATGCGTTGTGGATCGGTGGCGACTGTGTGGCCTGCATCGAGGGGCAGGTCACGCTGTGAGCCAGACAGGGGCCGGGAGCCGGCAGCGCCATGCACCGCATGGCGTTACGGGTCCAGCGCCACCCCATTGTTGCGCTGGGTCACTTCGGCCGCACCGTCGGCCTGCATCACCCGTACGCGCAGGCCACCGCGATCCCCGGCCGGCAACGGCAGGCTGACAATCGTGGTCTTCGGCAGCAGGTCGCTCGGCGCCGCCAACCTCGGAATCTCGGCCCGGGCCAGCTCACGGCCCCTGGCATCTTCCAGCACTGCCACGCCCACACCGGTCGCGACATGGCCCAGGCTGTGCACGGTCACCTGCACCTGGCGCCCGTCCACGCGCACATCGCCGCGCCCGATGCCGAGGTCGGGCCGCTGTTCGACCGGGGTGCCAGCCTGCACCAGCTCGAACTCGAACACCTGGCTCTGGCCCGGCACGAACCGCAGCGTGGTCGAGGCACTGCGTTCCAGGGTGAGATCACGCGTGGTGGCCTTGCCGTCGATGGTGTCATCGCCGTTGCGGTCCACGCCGCTGGTCATCCGCCATTGCCCGGCGGTGACGTTCCAGGTGCTCATCTCCGCCTCCACCGCGTGCTTGCCCAGGTTGTAGGCGATCACCTTGAAGCGGTCCGGCGAGGGCGCGTGCACCAGCAGCGCGACCTGCTCGGCGGCCTGCGGCTGGGCGAAGCGCCAGCTCACGGTGTGGCCCGGCCAGCTCTGGTTGCGCTTGAGCGCGATGCCGCCCAGGCGTGCACGCTGCAGGAATTCGCTTGGCGCTTCGACACGGTCGGACCACCAGTGGCCTTCGGTGTTCATGTATTCGCGCTGCGCCTTGGCCTGGATGCCGTCGGCATGCAGCGCTTCCAGATACTTCTTGTCGCCGGTGGCCTGCCACGCCATCAGGCTGGCGAAGCCGGTGCTGCCACCCTCGGCATCGCTGATGAAGCGCGGGTTCCATTCGGCGCCGCGGCCGAGGGCCTCGACATAGTTCTCGCCCAGGTTGGACAGCGCCCCCGGGCCACCGCGCTCGACGCGGTAATCCAGCGCCTTGAGGTACTTGTCATCGCCGGTCCAGCGCCATGCCGCCCAGAAGGTATGCATGATGTCGCCGCTGCCCGAGCCGTTGTTGAGCTCACCGCCGCGGGTCTTGCCGGTTGCCCAGTTGATCTCGTTCGGCAGTGCCCAGCGGCCCTTGTCGTCGGTGTAGGCGTGGGCGAGATAGCCATCGGCCAGGCCGGTGACCAGCTTGCGGCCGGTCGGATCGGCGTTGTACTGGCCGATCAGGAACGCCGGGTGCAGCACCGGGAAGGAATACGGCTTCTGCCATTGCCAGTTCGGTTCGCGGTAGACCTTGTTGCCGCCGAACCAGTTGCTGGAGAACAGCAGATGGCCCTGCGGGTTGGGCAGGATGATGCGTTCGTCGAACGCCTTCACCGTTTCCATCAGGCGCTCGATGGTGAGCGGATCGCCCCAGTTGAGGTAGAGCATCGCGCTGTTGGTGTTGATGCCCTCCTCGTAGGAATGCAGTTCGTCGGTCTCGATGGTGCTCAGGCCGTTGCTGAACATGCCATTGCGGTACACCGCATCGGACAGCGCGGTCAGCGAGGCATTGAGCTTGTCCGGCTGCACGCCCATCAGGGCCAGCCCCGGCCACTGCTGGGTCAGGTCGGAATCGTCGGAGATGCCGCCGCCGAAATCACCGTAGGCGATCTGGCGGTTATCGATCCACCACTCGATGAAGCGACGCACGTACTTGAGATCTTCGGTCTGCCGGAACGCCCACAGCGGCACGCCGTTGGGCGCCGCGGGCTGGGTGAACGGCGGTTTGCCCTGGCTGTTGTAGCTGATGTAGTTCCAGTACAGGCGGCCGAGCTCGTGGTCCGGGTCCACCCGCAGCAGGTCGCTGAGATCGGCGTACACGCGCGCGTACAGGCGCTGGCGCTTGGAGGTGGTGTGCTCTTCGACCAGGAAGCCCCAGTTGTCGCGCACCTGGTTGAAGCGGTCGGCGATGTGTTCCTTCCTGGCCTCCTCGCGGTCCTTGTAGACCATGCGGATTTCCGCACCGTCCAGCGAGGTGGCGTTGAACCCCGGTGCGGCCGACGCGACGGAGATCCACAGGCTGTCGGCGGTCAGGATGCGATCGCGCAGGTCCAGCCACAGCGTGCGCTTCTGGCCCGGCTTGACCGAGACCGACACGTCGATCATGTCGCGCGCCGGCCACAGCGGGTCCTTGATGCGGATGTTGAGCGGGATCAGGCCGTCATGGGTCGCGGGCAGATCCAGCTTCGGCAGATCGATCGCGATGCCGTCCAGGCCGTCATGCATGTTCTCCCAGCTGTGTGCCCAGCTGCGGATCAGCGGCTGTGCGGCTGGGGCGTCGCTCACGCCGGAAGGGATCAGCACGTGCACGATCGGCATCGGCTGCGCGGGCAGCGTATCGGCCGTGCGCTTGCGTGAGCCGGCGCCCTTGGGCAGCGCCATCACCGTGCTGCGTTCGGCAGCCGGGTAGCGGCCCTGGATGTACTCGCGCAGCGCCGCGATGTTGGTGTAGTCCGGCAGGGCCTGGCTGTCGATCAGGTAGCGCTGCTTGACCGTGCCCTCCGGCTCGGCGGCATCGCTGACCTGGTACGCCCAGATTTCCTGGATCGGGGTTTCCTGCGCGGTATTGCGGAAGTGCAGCACGCCGCCCGCCTGCGCAGGGATCTGGTTGACGCTGCGGACCACCCCCTGCGGGCGCTCGAACAGGGCCTGCGCTGGCTGGCCGTCCACACTGTGGCTCAACCCGCCGAAGGCGGCGCCGCGCACTTCGATGCGGTTGACGGTCTCACCGGCCGGCAGGGTCAGGTCGAGCTGCTGGCCACCCTCTACATAGGTATTCCAGTCCGGCAGCTGGAAGTAATCGTTGCGGCCCGGCAGCCGTGAACGGTTGTAGACACCCGGCCAGGTGGTTTCGGCGATGCCGTCGGTCGCCTTCCACATCCACTGCTTGTGGTCCTTGGTATCGGCGAATTCGATCTTGCGGATCGTGGTGGTCGGCGCGGTCAGCGCCGGCGGCGGCGCAGCGTCCCAGCCATGGCGATGGCGCCAGGCGCGCATCGGATCCGGTTCGGCCACTGCCGTGCGGGGCGCGGCATTGCGGGCCAGCGCGGCCATGCCGGCTGGGTCGAGCAGGCGGTCATAGATGCGGATCTCGTCGAAATCGCTGCCGCGCAGGAAGTTGTAGCGGCTCTGCACCTGGTAGGGGGCCATCACGCGCGCGGCCAGGCCGAGCTGATCGAGTGCGGCATCGTAGTCGGCGGTGGTCTCCTGGCGGGCGACCTCCCTGCCATCCACGTACAGCCGCACGCCGTGGTTCTCATCCCAGCCGAAGGCGATGTGCTGCCACTGTTGCGGCGAGGGGTTCTGGTCGAGCTTGAACGACACGCGCGTGCGCGCCAGGTTGGCATCGGTGACGAAGGCATCGAAGCCGTGGCCATTCCAGTCGATGCGCAGCCAGGCCATGTCCCAGCTGCTGTGGTCGGCATAGCCGACCCGGAAGATCACGAACGGCGCTTCACCCACCGCATAGCGCGAGCGCCAGAAGAAGCCGAGTGTGCCGCGCTGTGCCTGGATGTTGCCCGGTGCGTTCCACGACAACACGCCATCATCCGCCCATTCGATCGCGCTGCCATGCGCGCCGTTGGGCACCCGCTTCACCTTGTCCACGAAGTTGGGGACCGGGTCACCCACAGCGGTATCGGCCTGCAGACTCTGGTCGGCCGACACGTGGAACAGCAGCTGCGGTGCGGTCTGCGCCCAGGCGGTACCACTGCCGGCGAGCAGCAGCGCCAGCAGGCTGGCGGACAGGCGGGAGGGACGGATCAAGGGGGCGACAGGGCGATGCATGGGACCTTCCTTTCGACAGCAGAAACAGTACAGCGGAACCACCAGCGGGCGTCAGCGGCTCACGGTGGCCTCCCGCCCCCGCACCGCGCCCGCCATCCCGGAGAGAAGGACAGGGACGGGCGCGATAGCGGTGGCGGCAGGCGCAGCACGGTCAGAACTTGTAGCGCAGGCCGAGGTAGTACTGCCGCCCGGTATGCGTGTAGCGGTCCGGCAGCGACAACGCCGAATCGACATAGCGCTCATCGGCGGTGTCGAGCAGGTTGATCGCTTCGAAGGTCAGCGAGAGGTTCTTGTTGACCTTGTAGGACATGTTGAAATCCACGTTCTCCACGCTGTACTTGCCCTGCACATCGGCCGTGGCGAACTGGTTGCCGTCCAGGTCCCACACGTTCTCCTGCGACAGGATGGTGCTGATGTACGCGTCGCGGTAGCTGGTGGAGACGCGGGCGCTGAAGCGGCCGTCGTCGTAGTACAGCGTGGCGTTGTACGAGTTCGGCGAGAGATTCAGCAGGTCGTTCTCGGTGTAGGTGGTGACGATCGTGCTGCCGGTGCCCGAGCTGAACATGTATTTGATCTTGGATTCGACGTGCGTGTAGTTCAGCTGCACGCCGAAGTTGCGCCAGAAGCCGGGCAGGAAGCTGAAAGGCTGCTGGTAGGACACCTCATAGCCCTTGAGCGGGCCGCCCGGGGTGTTGAAGTAGCTCTGCACGTTGAACACCGTGTCCGGGCTGAAGCCGGTCGGCAGCAGATCCAGCGAGTAGCCCATGTCCGCCCAGGTGGTGAGCAGGCGGGTGCGCTGCACATAGCTCTCGATGTCCTTGTAGAACACCGCGGCCGACAGCAGCGCGCCTTCGTCGAAGTACCACTCCGCGCTCAGGTCGTAGTTGGTCGAGCGGAACGGATCGAGCTTGGGATTGCCCAGGTTGATCGAGTAGCTGCGGTCGTCATCGAAGTAGGCGGTGGGACCACCGCTGACGCTCGGCGACAGGTTGGACAGGGTCGGGCGGGCCATGGTCTTGGCCGCGCCGAAGCGCAGCACGAAGGTATCGCTCAGGTCCCAGGCCAGGTTCAACGAGGGCAGCCAGTCGTCGTACTTGTGGCCGACCCGGGTGCCGACCTGCAGGCGCTCGCCGGGATCGGCAGTGGCGCTGGCCACGCCGAAGAACGGCTCGCACGCCGAGGACAGATCATTGGCGTTGGTGGCCGTGCACGGCGCATAGCCATCGGCGGTGATGCGGGTCTGCACGTAGCGCACGCCCAGGTTGCCGCGGAACGCGCGGCCCAGCAGGTCGGTGTTGAAGTCCAACTGCAGGTAGCTGCCGTAGCTCTTCTCGTTGACGTCGAAGTTGTTGTTGGACGCCCCGAAGTGACCGACGCTGGCCAGGCGGTAATCACCGCCGAGCGTGCCGGTGTTGCAGTTGCAGTAGATGTCCAGCAGCTTGGCGATCTGGTTGAAGTCCGGCACCAGCCACGCGTTGGGCAGGTTGCCGTCCATGCCCTTGCCGAAGCCGCTCAGCGTGTTGCTCAGGTCACCCACGCCCACACCGGCCGGCAGCGCCTGCGACAGGCGGCCGTAGCTGATGTTGCGGTACTCCTGCGTGCTCATGTCGTAGTCCTTGTAGGCCAGACCGCCGCGCAGGGTGAAGGTGGGATTGATGTTGAACGTGAGGTCGACCTTGGCCGTGTCGAAGGCGTTGTCGACGTACTGCGGGTTCAAACGCACTTCGCTGATGTTGCCGCCACGCGCCGTGCCGTTGGCATTGACCGGCGTGCTGCCGTAGCCCAGCCACTTCCAGTTGTCGACCGCATTGAGATCAAACGGGAAGGACATCGCAGGCACCTTGCCGTTGCGCATGTCCAGCACGAAGCCATCGAGGTTGCTGTTGTCGAAGCTGACCATCGAGAAGACGGGCCGCTCGTAGTTGGATTCGGAGTGGCCGATCACCGCATCCAGGCGCACCGCATCGTTGAAGCGATGTTCCAGGTTCAGGCTGAACTGCTTGAACTCGGTGCTCTCTTCGATCGCGGTGGATTCGGTGCGGAAATCCACGTTGTCGAACACGCCGTAGGTCAGGCGGTTCTGTTCATCGGCCTGTGCTTCGCGGACCACGATCTGGGTCTTGCCGCCGTACTGCGCGGTGCGGTGCAGGTTGGCGCCGATGGAATCTTCGCGCACGTTCTTGTCGAGCTTGGAATACAGCATGTCCAGGTTCAGCTGAGTGTCGTCGCTGACCTTGAACTGCAGCGCGCCGGTGACGCCCAGGCGCTCGATCTCATGTTCGGTGCGGATATAGCGCGGGTAACGCGGGATCCAGGCGTTGGTCGCGGTCTCGTAGGCGGCGATGTTCTCGGCCGTCGCCGCGGGGCGGTCCAGGCCGGGGCCGCAGTGGGTGGCATCGATGCCGTAGCTGCCCCAGCCGTTGCTGCGCGCCTGGTTGGCGGCGCTGCCGACACCGGCGGCGGTCTCGTTGGCCAGCGGATTGCGCGGGGTCTGCGGGTCGTAGCCGGCCGGGCTGCAGAAGCCGTAGGTGCCGTTGTTGGCCGCGGTGCTCTGGTTGGAGTTGCGGTAGTTGCCGTGCTCCCAGCGGACCGGGTTGTAGCCTTCCTCGAAGATGGTGCGCTTGCTGTAGGCCACCGACATCAGCGCGCCGACGCGGCCGTCGGCCCAGGTGTTGCTGATCAGCCCGGAGATGCGCGGGTCTTTATTCTTGGACAACTCGTTGTAGCCGTACTGGCCACCGAGCGATGCCTGGAAGCCCTCGAAGTCGAACGGGCGCGAACCGCGAAGATCGACCGTGGCACCCAGCGAGCCCTCGTCGGTCTGCGCCGACTGGGTCTTGTTGATCTTGACCCGGCTGAAGAGTTCAGAGGCGAAGGTATTGAAGTCGAAGCCGCGGCTGCGGTTGACGCCGGTGGTGCCGCTGCCGGCGGTGGACAGCGCTTCCAGACCGTTGATGCGCACGCGGGTGAAATCCGAGCCCAGGCCGCGCACGGAGATCTGCTGGCCTTCGCCACCTTCGCGATCGATCGAGACGCCGGCGATGCGCTGCATCGACTCGGCCAGGTTCAGATCGGGGAACTTGCCGATGTCTTCGGCGTAGATCGCATCGACCTGCTCGACGCTGTAGCGCTTTTCATCCAGGGACTGCTGCAGGCTTTCGCGGTACGTCGCTTTGACCTCCACTTTGTCCAGATCCACTGCATTGAGCGAGGCGGCCGCTTCGGGCGTCTGCTGTGCCGCGGCGATGCCGGCCACGCTCTGCAGCGCGAACGCGATTGAGACTGCAAGCAAGGTAAGCGGTGTCTTTTTACGGGTGTCGAGTCGATCCATCGTGTGTAACCCCCTCCCAGGGTGCGCCGCCATGCGACTTTGATGTTGATGAGTCATGACGTCCGGCCTCCCCCGGAGCGTCTGTCGCGCATTGCCGCGTGACACCGCTGGTCATCCGAAACGTAACAAACCCTTCACGGGGCGGCATCTTGCGCCGCAGCAGCGTGCGTGTGCTGGCGAGGGTCGAGGGATGGCAACGATGGCGGCGTGCGCGCAGCCGGCGGCGTGATCGCTCACGCCGCCGGTGGGTACGGCCGTTGAATCAGAACTTGTAGCGCACGCCGAGCAGGAACTGGCGGCCGGTTTCGGTGTACTGCAGCGGCAGGCGACCGGTGGCCGGCGAGTAGACCCACTCGTCGGAGGCTTCGTTGGTCAGGTTGATGCCTTCCAGGCTCAGTTCGAGCTGGTCGCTGATCGTGTAGCGGATCGAGGCATCGAGGACCGTGGTGCCGGTCATGCCGTGATAACCATCGAGGTTGAAGCCGGTTTCCGTACCCGGTGCCTGGGTCAGGTAGTCATCGCGGTTGGTCGCCGAGACACGGCCGGAGAAGACCTTGCCTTCGTAGAACAATGTGGCGTTCCAGGAGGACTTGGACAGACCGGTCAGGTCGGTCTTCATCACCGGCTGGCCCGCGGCGTTGAGGTACTGGATCTGCGATTCCACCCAGGTGTAGTTCAACTGCACGCCGAGGTTGGACCACTTGCCCGGCAGGAAGGTGAACGGCTGGGTGTAGTTGGCTTCCACGCCGTGCAGTTCACCACCCGGGGTGTTGACCGGCCGGCTGTAGGTGAAGTCATCCGTGGGCGAGGCGCCGGTGCCGATCAGCAGCGAGGCAGGCAGGCCGCTGTCAGAGTACGGACGCACTTCGCGGGTGGTCTGCACGAAGCTCTCGATGTCCTTGTAGAACAGACCGATGCCGGCCATCGCGCCTTCGGCGAAGTACCACTCGAAGCCGAGGTCGACGTTGGTCGCGCGGATCGGCTCCAGGTCCGGGTTGCCGCTGGAGATGGTGCGTGCACCACCGGCCACGGCCACCGTTGCGCCAGGCGTCAGGCTGCCCAGGCCCGGGCGGCTCATCACCTTGGCCGCGCCGAGGCGGATCAGGAAGTCCGGGCTGACTTCGGCCACCAGGTTGAACGAGGGCAGGGTGTCGTTGTAGGTGCGGTTTTCGGTAGTGGCGACCGTACCGGTGGCCAGCGTGGACAGGCCGGTGGAGCTCTGCTTGGTGCGCACGTAGCGCACGCCCACGTTACCCGACAGCGGCAGGCTGCCCAGTTCGGTGGAGAACTCGCCCATCAGGTAGGCACCGCGGTCCTTCTCTTCGACGCTGCGCACGTTGTTGGCACGCGGGGCGACGGCGAAGATGCCGCTGTTGCTGTAGATGTCGAACTGATCGGCGATGGCGTTCAGATCCGGCACCACCCAGTTGGACGGGCTGCCGTTGATACCCTTCAGGCCGGCCTGCGCGGTCATGTCCACCGGCACGATCTTGGTGCCATCGGCGAAGTTGGGCACGGCCAGCTCGCTGGCGCGGCGCAGTTCGGTGGTCTTGAAGGTGTAGTCCTTGGCCAGCACGCCACCCTTCAGGCGGAAGCCGGGGCTGATGTTCCAGTTGAAATCCAGCTGGCCGGTATCGAAGTCGTTGTCCACGTACTGCGGACGCAGGCGGATCTCGGCCAGTTCCCAGCCGGCCGGGTTGGTCGGGTCGATACCGTAGTTCAGCGTCGGGAACCGGCTGTTGCCCCGGTAGTCGTAGCTGTAGTTGTCGACGTCGTACTTGTCCATGATGACCGTGGTCTGCACCGGGTTCTCGTGCTTGGAGCGCGAGATGCCGATCTTTCCGGACAGGGTGAAGTCGTCACCGAAGCGGTGCTGGCCGTTGAGGCTGAGCTGCTTGAACTCGGTGCTCCACTCGTCGTGACGGTTCTCCGAGCGGATGTCGACGTTGTCGAACTCGCCGTAGACCAGGGCGTTGTTTTCGATCACGCCGTTCTTGACGATCATCGACGGCTTGCCGTCGCGATCGGGGCGACGCAGCGCGCCGGTGGCCGAATCGCGGTTGCGGCTGAAGGAAATCGCCTCGATGTAATGTTCATCGCGGGTGGCGTCGATCTTGGAGTAGAGCGCATCCAGCGAGAACTCGGTGGCGTCGCTCGGCTTCCACTGCAGGGTACCGGTCACGCCCAGGCGCTTCTGCTCATGTTCCATCTGCACATAGCGCGGGAAGCGCGGGTGGTAGACATCGGCCGAACGCGCCGCGGCGAACGGCGAGGTGGCGCTGAAGCCGCCGTTGCTGGGGCCATTGGCCCAGCGGCCGGTGTTGGAGCCTTCCTCCAGCGCCTGGCGCTCGGAATAGGCCACCGACAACAACGCACCGAAGGTGCCATCGGCAAAGGTGTTGGAGATCAGCGCGGCCATGCGCGGGTCGGCCTTTTCGGCCATCGCGTTGTAGCCGGCCTGGCCGCTGGCGGCGAAGGTGAAGCCGTCATAGTCGAACGGGCGCGCGGTGCGCAGGTCGACCGTGGCTCCGAGCGAGCCTTCCTCGACATCGGCCGAGGCGGTCTTGCGCACCAGCAGCTGCGAGAACAGGTCGGAGGCGAACACGTTGAAATCGAAGCCACGGCCGCGGTTGGTGCCGCCGCTCTGGTCACCGGCGCCGACGGTGGTCAGCGCTTCCATGCCGTTGATGCGCACGCGGGTGAAGTCCGGGCCCAGGCCACGCACCGAGATGTTGCGGCCTTCGCCGGCCTCACGGGTGATGACCACGCCGGGGATGCGCTGCAGCGATTCGGCCAGGTTCAGATCCGGGAACTTGCCGATATCCTCGGCGACGATGGCATCGACCACGCCGGCTTCGCCGCGCTTGATGTCCAGCGCCTTCTCGACACTGGCGCGGTAGCCGGTGACGGTGACGGTATCCAGGTCGGTGGGGTTGGTGCCCGCATCCTGGGCCAGCGCGGTACCACTCAGCGCCAGGCCGATCGACAATGCCAGCAAGGTAACCGGTGTCTTTTTCTGCGTGTTCTGGACTTGCATGTTTTCCCTCTCCCAAGGTGCTACATGAAACAGCTATCCAACGACATGTCAGTGCAATGACACCGCTGGTCAGGGCGGACGTTAACAGCCCGTTACTAATCCGGCATCTTGCACCGCAGCAGACCTTGAATGTCCCGCAGACGCTTGCAGGACAATGGTTCCGACATTCGGGACAGGTGGACGGGGCGGCGTCCATCGCTAGAATGACACCGCTAGTCATTGCTGCGGGGCGTCCTTGCGGCGTCCGCAGCCCTCACAAGGATCCAGGACCATGAGTCGTGTTGTCTGTTTCGGAGAGTTGTTGCTGCGCATGAGCGCACCCGGCCGCGAGCTGCTGCTGCAGCGCGGCCAGCTGGCGGTCCACGCCGGGGGCGCGGAGGCCAACGTCGGTGTCTCGCTGGCCCATCTTGGGCATGCGGTGGCGGCGGTCAGCACGGTGCCGGCGAACCCGTTGGGCGAGTTCGCGCTGGGCGAGTTGCGCCGGCATGGCGTGGACACCAGCGCCGTGCGCCGCACCGACGGCCGCATGGGCCTGTACTTCCTGACCACCGGCGCCGTGCAGCGCGCCAGCGAAGTGGTCTACGACCGTGCCGATTCGGCCTTCGCCAACAGCAGCGCCGCCGATTACGACTGGGACACGCTGCTGGCCGGCGCCGACTGGCTGCACCTGTCCGGGGTCAGCCCGGCGCTCAACCCGGCCATGGCCCAGGCCACGCTGGCCGCGGCCCGTGCGGCATGCGCGCGGGGCGTGAAGGTGTCCTTCGACGGCAACTTCCGCCCGTCGCTGTGGGCGCGCTGGCAGGGCGATGCGCCCGGCATCCTGCGCGAGCTGTTCGCCTGCGCCGATCTCGTCTTCGCCGACTACCGCGATATCGGCGTGGTGCTCGGCGGGGAGTTCGAGCAGGCCGATGTGCGTGAGCGCGTCGACGCGGCCGCGGCGCAGGCCTTCGCCGCGTTCCCGCGGTTGCAGTGGATGGCCTGCACGCAGCGCACGCCGCACAGCGTGGACAACCACGCACTCGGGGCGATGCTGATCGGCCGCGACGGCACCCGCGCGGTGGCGCCGACCCGCGAGATGATCGGCATCGTGGACCGCATCGGCGGTGGCGATGCCTTCGCCGCCGGCATCCTGCATGGCATGATGCGCGGCTTCGCGCCGGACGCGATCGTGCGTTTCGGCCTCGCCGCAGGCTGCCTGAAGCACTCGATCCCCGGCGACTTCAACCCTGTCAGCGAGGCTGACATCATGGCCCTCACGGGCGAGGAGCGATTCGATGTCCGGCGCTGATCCGCGCGTACGCGCAGTCCTGAAACTGGCCCCGGTGATTCCGGTGTTCACCCCGGAAAACGTCGACGATGCCGTCGAGGTCGCACGCGCACTGTTCAACGGCGGCCTGCCGGTGATCGAAGTGACGCTGCGCACGCCGATGGCGATGGACGCGATCCAGGCGATGGTGGAGGCGGTGCCCGATGCCGTGGTCGGCGCCGGCACCGTGCTGACCGCCGCGCAGATGGAGAAGGTCAAGCAGGTGGGCGGGCGCTTCGCGGTGTCGCCGGGCGCGACCCCGCGCCTGTACGCCGCCGCCCGCGATACCGATCTGCCGTTCCTGCCGGGCGTGGCGACCTCGTCGGAGCTGATGCTCGGCCTGGAGCACGGCCTGGATACCTTCAAGTTCTTCCCGGCCGTGCAGGCCGGCGGCGCGGCCATGCTGTCGGCATGGAACGGCCCCTTCGGCGATGTGCGCTTCTGCCCGACCGGCGGCATCAGCGCGCAGACCGCACGCGATTTCCTGCACCTGCCCAACGTGCTGTGCGTGGGCGGGTCCTGGCTGACCACCCGGGCGCTGCTGCAGGCCAGGGACTGGGCCGGCATCGAGCAGCTGGCGCGCGATTCGGCCGCGCTGGTCGGCTGAGCCCACACGGCCTGCCGTCTCAGTGACGGCGGGCCGTCGCCCCGACACGGCGATACAGCGTGCTGCGGCTGATGCCCAGCGCGCGCGCCGCCTGGGCGACATTGCCATGGCTCGCGCGCAGTGCCTCGCGCATCGCGGTTTCGGTCATCGCGTCCAGCCCCTCGGCCGCGGACGGCATCACCGGGGCAGGCGCGGCCTGCAGATAGGCCGGCAGCATCGCGTGCCGGATCACCTCACCCGGATCGCTCAGCGCCACCAGCGTGCGCAGGCAGGAACACAGCTGCCGCAGATTGCCCGGCCAGGCATACCCGGCCAGCGCCTCCAGCGCCGCGCTCGCCAGTTGCCGGCCCTGGCCGAGCCGTTGCCACAGCCCCTGCACCAGCGCCGCGCGTTCGGCGTGCTCGCGCAGGGCCGGCAGGCGCACGCTGTGATCGGCGATGCGGTAGTAGAGGTCGCTGCGGAAGTCACCAGCGGCCATCGCCTGATCGAGATCGCGGTGGGTAGCGCAGATCAAGGCGAAATCCAGTTGCACCGGCTTGCCGCCACCCAGCGGTGACAGCGTGCGCTCCTGCAGGACGCGCAACAGGCGCGGCTGCAGCGCCAGCGGCATATCGCCGATCTCATCGAGGAACAGCACGCCGCCCTGGGCCTGGCGCAGCAGGCCGGTATTGCCGCTCTTGCGCGCACCGGTGAAAGCACCTTCCTCGTAGCCGAACAGCTCGGCTTCGATCAGGCCTTCCGGCAGCGCCGCGCAGTTGACCGCCACGAACGGTTTGTCGGCACGCGTGCTGCGCCGATGCAGTTCACGTGCGAACACCTCCTTGCCGGTGCCGGTCTCGCCCTGCAGCAGCACGGGCAGCTGCGCATCCAGCACGCGGCAGGCGCGCTCGAGCACCTGCTGCTGGGCCGCGTCGAACAGGGGCGTGGCATCCACCCGCACGGCCGCCGCGGCGGCACGCGCGGGTGCCGCGGGGGTCGGACGCGCGGGCAGCAGCGAGCGGACCGTGGCGCCACCGGCAGGGCTTACGTGGCCGTACAGCGCGCGGCCCTGGCGATCCACCAGCGCGCCGTCATCATGCAGCCGTGAGGTTGGACCATCGAACAGCGCCTCGTAGGGCGCCCTGCCGATGTCGCCGTGGTCCAGCCCGAACAGGGCCAGCCCGGCACGGTTGGCGGCCACCAGGCGGCCATTGCGGAAGCCCAGCACGCCTTCGCGCGCGGTACCGAGCAGGCCGGCGTCGTGATGCAGGCGGACCACCTCGCAGTCGCCCAGTCCCGCCTCGAAGTAGCGGTGCTCGATATGCGCCACCGCCTGCCGTGCCAGCACGCGGGCGTGCAGGTGCTGCTGGCGCGCGTCGCCGGAGATGTCGAGCACGCCCACACGCTGCCCGTACGGATCGAAGATCGGTGTTGCCGAACAGGTCAGGATCGCGTGCGGCGCGAAGTAGTGCTCGCCGCCACGTACCTCCACCGAGCGACCTTCGACGATGGCGGTGCCGATCGCGTTGGTGCCCACCGTGGTTTCATCCCACCGCACGCCTGGCATCAACGCCACCCGCCCGGCTTTGTCGAGGAAACCCGGGTTGCCCTCCGCATCCAGGATCCAGCCGGCTTCGTCGGTCAGCAGCGCGATGCTGCCGGTCGCGGCGATGTCGGCGGCCAGGCCATCCAGCTCCGGTCGCGCCAGCCGCCACAGCGTTTCCTGGCGCTGGCGCAGCTCGCGCAGGCGGGCGTCCGGCAGCGGTTCGACCTCCGGCTGTGCATCGACCGATAGCCCGCCGCGCTGGCAGCGCTGCCACGACTGCAGGATGGTGTCGGGCACGCTGCCGACCGGCGCCGCGCCACGCTCGAAAAAGGAGCGTCGCGCATTGCCGACACGGTGCTGGAGCGGGAGCTGGGACACCTGGATTCTCCAGTGTCGCAATCTGCGACAGTTGTAGCGGGGCCTGTTCCGATAAACACCACACCCGGCGTTACCGTGCAATGACCGGCCGTGGTGCACCGCATCAGTTTCCGAGCCCCGCTCCAATCGGTACGCCGGGTGACGCCTTGCCGCACTGCACCACACGGAACCTGGCATCGTCCTTGCGCCATGGAACAGACCCTTATCGGGCCTGTCCACCGCCATCCGGAGATGCACCATGAATGCCGTCACGTCTGCCAAGCCGCACGCCACCGACCCGCAGTCCATCTTCAAGCCGCGCTACGGCAACTACATCGGCGGGGAGTGGGTGGCCCCGCGCAGCGGCCAGTATTTCGAGAACACCACGCCGGTGACGGGCAAGGTGTTCACCGAGGTCGCCCGTTCCAACGCCGAGGACATCGAAGCGGCGCTGGACGCCGCCCACGCGGCCAAGACCGCCTGGGGCCAGACCTCGACCACCGAGCGCGCCAACATCCTCAACCGGATCGCCGACCGCATCGAAGAGAACCTCGAGCTGCTCGCCCATGCCGAAACCTGGGACAACGGCAAGCCGATCCGCGAAACGCTCAACGCCGATGTGCCGCTGATGGCCGATCACTTCCGCTACTTCGCCGGCGCGGTGCGCGCGCAGGAAGGCAGCCTGTCGGAGATCGACAAGGACACCATCGCCTACCACTTCCACGAGCCGCTCGGCGTGGTCGGGCAGATCATCCCGTGGAACTTCCCGATGCTGATGGCGGCCTGGAAGCTCGCGCCCGCGCTGGCCGCCGGCAACTGCGTGGTGCTCAAGCCGGCCGAGCAGACCCCGGCGTCGATCCTGGTGCTGATGGAGGTGATCGGCGATCTGCTGCCCAAGGGTGTGCTCAACGTGGTCAACGGCTTCGGCGTGGAGGCGGGCAAGCCGCTGGCCTCCAACCCGCGCATCGCCAAGATCGCCTTCACCGGCGAGACCACCACCGGCCGCCTGATCATGCAGTACGCCAGCCAGAACCTGATCCCGGTGACGCTGGAACTGGGCGGCAAGTCGCCGAACATCTTCTTCGCTGATGTCATGGCCGAGGACGATGACTTCCTCGACAAGGCCGTGGAGGGTTTCGTGCTGTTCGCCTTCAACCAGGGCGAGGTCTGCACCTGCCCCTCGCGCGCGCTGATCCAGGAATCGATCTACGAGAAATTCATGGAACGTGCGCTCACGCGCGTGGCCGCGATCAAGCAGGGCAATCCGCTCGATCCCAACACGATGGTCGGTGCGCAGGCCTCCTCCGAGCAGCTGGAGAAGATCCTTTCCTACTTCGACATCGGCCGGCAGGAAGGGGCGCAGGTGCTGATCGGCGGTGAGCAGGCCAAGCTGGAGGGCGACCTGGCCGGCGGCTTCTACGTGAAGCCGACCGTGTTCAAGGGCCACAACAAGATGCGCGTGTTCCAGGAAGAGATCTTCGGGCCGGTGGTCTCGGTGACCACGTTCAAGACCGAGGAAGAAGCCCTGGAGCTCGCGAACGACACCCTGTACGGCCTCGGTGCCGGGGTGTGGAGCCGTGATGCCTCGCGCCTGTACCGCATGGGCCGTGGCATCCAGGCCGGGCGCGTGTGGACCAACTGCTACCACGCCTATCCGGCGCATGCTGCGTTCGGTGGTTACAAGCAGTCGGGCATCGGCCGCGAGAACCACAAGATGATGCTCGACCACTACCAGCAGACCAAGAACCTGCTGGTCAGCTACTCGCCCAAGAAGCTGGGCTTCTTCTGAGCCTGCCCCGGGCTTGATCCCGATCAAGGCGCCGGCATGCGGCCGGCGCCACAGTGCTGTCATTGGCCATCCACGGAGATCCACGCATGAACAAGACCATGAAGGCCGCTGTTGTCCGCGAGTTCGGAAAGCCGTTGCGTATCGAGGAAGTCGAGGTGCCGCGTCCGGGGCCCGGCGATATCCTGGTGAAGATCGAAGCCTGTGGCGTGTGCCACACCGACCTGCATGCGGTGGACGGGGACTGGCCGGTCAAGCCGAACCCGCCCTTCATTCCCGGCCACGAGGGCGTCGGCCACGTGGTCGCGGTCGGCGCCGGGGTCAGCCATATCCGCGAAGGCGACCGTGTCGGCATCCCGTGGCTGTATTCGGCGTGCGGCTACTGCGAGCACTGCCTGGGCGGCTGGGAAACGCTGTGCGAAGCGCAGCAGAACACGGGTTACTCGGTGAACGGTGGCTTCGCCGAGTACGCGTTGGCAAACGCTGCGTATGTCGGGCTGCTGCCCAAGGGCGTGGGCTTCATCGAGGTGGCGCCCATCCTGTGCGCCGGCGTCACGGTCTACAAGGGCCTGAAGGTCACCGATACCAAGCCCGGCCAGTGGGTGGTGATCTCCGGCATCGGCGGGCTCGGCCACATGGCCGTGCAGTACGCCAAGGCGATGGGCCTGAACGTGGCCGCGGTGGATATCGACGACGGCAAGCTCGCCCTGGCCGAGCGGCTGGGAGCGACGATCACCGTCAACGCGCGCAACACCGATCCGGCCGCGTTCCTGAAGAAGGAGATCGGCGGGGCACACGGGGCGCTGGTCACCGCGGTCTCGCCGAAGGCCTTCGAGCAGGCACTGGGCATGGTCCGTCGCGGCGGCACCGTCTCGTTGAACGGCCTGCCGCCGGGCAACTTCCCGCTGGATATCTTCGGCATGGTGCTCAACGGCATCACCGTGCGTGGCTCGATCGTCGGCACCCGTCTGGACCTGCAGGAATCGCTGGAATTCGCCGAGCAGGGCAAGGTGGCCGCGACGGTGACCAGCGATTCGCTGGAGAACATCAACGACATCTTCGCGCGCATGCAGGCCGGCAAGATCGAAGGCCGCGTGGTGCTGGACATGAGCGCGTAACCGGCTGCGCGTTGCCGTCCTGCGCCACTCCCCCTCTCCCGGTGGCAGCAGGACGGCAGCGCCGGTTCTTCCGTCCTGCCGGCCATTGGCCGGCGTCCCTGGCACCCCGATCATGACCGACCTCCCGCTCCAGGTGATGGCCACCCTCCCGGCGCTGCAGCTGATCGAGACCCTGCAGGCACGCCACGGCGATCTGCTGTTCCACCAGTCCGGCGGCTGCTGCGACGGCTCCTCGCCGATGTGTTTCGCCCAGGGCGATTTCATCGTGGGCGACCGTGATGTGCGCATGGGCGAGATCGGCGGGGCGCCGTTCTACATCAGCCCCGCGCAGTTCGAATACTGGAAGCACACCCAGCTGATCATCGACGTGGTGCCCGGCCGGGGCGGCATGTTCTCGCTGGAAAACGGCGAGGGTGTACGCTTCCTGGTCCGCTCGCGCTTGTTCAGCGATGAGGAGTTCGCCCAGCTCCAAGCCGCCGGCCGGGTCTGAAATTCCCTGCGGCAACCCGTCCATAATGGCGGCTCTCCCGCCCTGACGCCCCTGCCATGCCTGTGTGGTCCGCCCTGAAGAATCCACTGCTGTCCGTGCTGGCCGTCGTGTTCGCGTTCGCGGTGATGGTGCTGGTCAACAGCCTCGGTTCGTGGCTGGTGCCATTGCTGCGCATTCCGCCGGGCGGCGAGCCGCAGCTGGCCTGGGACCTGGCCTGGACGATCCTCAGCGGCATCGCCGCGATCGCCTTTGCCAGCCGTTATGCGCCGACCTGGCCCCGTAGCCACGGCGGCGTGGTGTGGGCGGTGATCGCGGCCGCATCGATCTACACCGCCTGGGATTTCGGCAGCGATTTCCCGTTCTGGTTCGTGGTGATCCTGCTGGTCTCGCTGCCGGTGCAGGCATTCGTGGGCCTGTGGGTGGGCACGCGGTTCCGGCCAGGGCGCGCCTGATCAGCTGCCGGGCAGCACCTGCTTCACCTGCTCGATGCCCGCCCACGGGTCCTGCTGCAACCGCTCCGCGCGCTGCAGCGCCTTCGCCATCGGGAAAGCGTCCGGCGCCGGGATCCGCCCCAGCTCTTCCCAACGCAACGGCACCGCCACGCCGGCACCCGGCCGCGCCCTCAGCGACCACGAGCTCACACTGGTGGCCCCGCGCGCATTGCGCAGCCAATCGATGAAGATCACCCCGTCGCGCTTGGCCTTGCTCATCGTCGCCACATAGCGCTCCGGTGCCTGGGTGGCCATGGCCTGCGCGAAGGCCTCGCAGAAGTCCTTGGCGTGTGCCCAGTCGGCCTTGGGCTGCAAGGGCACCACCACGTGCACACCCTTGCCGCCGGAGAGCCGGACGAAGCTCTCCAGCCCGGCTTCCTGCAGGCGCGCGCGCACATCGCGTGCGGCGGCCTTGATCTGGGTCCAGTTCACGCCTTCGCCGGGATCCAGATCGAACACCAGCTGGTCCGGGTGTTCGGGATCCTCGACGGTGGCCCCCCAGGGATGCAGCTCCAGGGTGTTCATCTGCACCAACTGCAGCAGCCCCTCCACATCTTCGATGTAGAGGTAGTCCTCGCGCCCGCTCTTCTGCTCCAGCGGGATCGCCTTGACCGCACCGCCCAGCCCGGTGCCATGGTGCTTCTGGAAGAAGCAGGGCTTGTCCACCCCGTCCGGGCAGCGCAGCACCGACAGCGGACGGCGCGCCACCTCGGGCAGGATCCAGCGCGCCATGCGCCGGTAGTAGTCGGCCACTTCGCCCTTGGTGATCTTCGCCTTGGCGAACACCACGCGTTCGGGATGGCTGATCGCCACGGTGCTCTCTTCCTGCGCAGCCGCGGCCTTCTTCCGGCCGCTGGTTTTCGCCGCCGGGGCGGAGGCGGACGCAGCGGCGGTAGTGACGTTGGCTGCCGCGCCCAGATCCTTCGGCTGTTTGTCTTCGCGCAGCCGCTTGAAGCTGGCCTGGCGCAGCAACCCTTCCTTGGCCCAGCCGCGGAAAGCGACCTCTGCCACCAGCACCGGCCTCACCCAGTGCACGCTGCGCGCGGTGAACGGCACATGCGCGGGCAGCTCCACCACCGCGTCCTTCACGGTCAGCGGCGTCAGTTGCTTGGTCAGCGTGCGCAGCGCGGCATCATCGAAGCCCGTGCCGACGCGGCCGACATAACGCAATCCGCCCTTGTCCGGTGTGGCCATCAGCAGCGAGCCGAAACCGCTGCGCGATCCCTTGGGCTCGGTATAGCCGACGATGAGGAACTCATCGGTGTTCTCGTGCTTGATCTTGATCCAGTCGCGTGAGCGTGCGTTGACGTAGGGCGCATCGATCCGCTTGCTGATGATGCCTTCGAACCCGGCCTCGCCACTGGCGGCGAACACCGCCGGGCCGTGGTCGCGCACATGGTCGCTGTAGGCCAGGGTGTCCGGCTTGCTGCCCAGCAGATCCTTGAGCAGCGCCTTGCGCTCCAGCAGCGGCACCCGGCTGACATCCACACCGGCGATGCCCGGCATGTCGAACACCACATAGCGCAGTGGCTGTTTCGCGGTGCCGTCGATGACCTTCTGCAACGCGGTGAAATCACTGCGGCCCTGCGCATCCAGCACCACCAGTTCACCGTCCAGGCGCAGATCGCGCACCGGCAGCCGCTCGATCGCCTGCACCACCTCGGGGAACTCGTCGGTCCAGTTCAGCCCGCCGCGCGAGCGCAGCGCAACCACGCCTTCGCGCACGTCGGCGAGCAGGCGATAGCCATCCCATTTGATCTCGTGCAGCCACTGCTCGCCATCCGGCGCGGTGGCACGGTGGTCGGTCAGCTGCGGCTTGAAATCGTGCGGGTAGGGCCTCTCGCGTGCGCCTTCAAGCGCCAGCGCGCGTTTGGACCAGCGCGCATCGGCCTTGCGTGCGGCGCGGGTCGTCACGGCCTTGGCGGGGGCGGTCTTCTTTGCCGAGGCCGCCTTCTTCGTGTTGGCTGCGGCGGCCTTCTTGGTGCCTGCGCGCTTGGCGGCCTCCGGTGGCGCCTCCAACAGATCATCGGCCTCCATATCCCTTGCCTCATCGTCATCGCGTTTGATCAACAGCCACTGATGCTGCTTGCCCTTCATCGCGGTGCGCACCAGTTTCCAGCCGCCCTTGAGGCGCTCGCCGTGCAGCACGAAGTCCACCTTGCCAGCCGCGATCGCCTCCAGCGGGTCGCCATCGCAGGCCCAGGTGCCGTGGTCATAGACATCCACATGGCCAGCGCCGTAGTGCCCGCTGGGGATATCGCCGGCGAACGTCGCATAGGACAGGGGATGGTCTTCCACCTCCAGGGCGAGCCGTTTTTCGCCGACACGCAGCGAGGGGCCCTTCGGTACCGCCCAGCTCTTGAGCACGCCGTCAGCTTCGAGCCGGAAGTCGTAATGGCGCGAGCTGGCATGGTGCAGCTGCACCACGAAGATCGGCCGCCGCGCCGGCGCACCGCGGCGCTCGGCGTCCGGCTCGGGGGTGCCGTCGAAACGGCGTTTACGGCGGTATTCCTGCAGGGACACGGCGGCTTACCCAGCCTTGCGCGCAGGTGCACGCTTGGTGGTTTTCTTGGTCGCTTTGCCTGCTGTCTTGGTCGCCTTTTTGGCCGCCGTGGGTTTGGCGACCTTGGCCGTGGCCTTCTTCGCCGCTGTCTTTCTGGCGGCCGGCGTGCGCTGCTTGGCATCCAGGCTCTTCTGCAGCAGCGACATGAAGTCGACCACGTTGGTCGCATCGTCCTCGCGCGGGACCGGCTCTTCCTCCACCTTGGTGGTGCCGCCCTTGGCCTTGATCCGCTTCTTCAGCAACGTGTGCAGGCGCTCGCGGAATTCATCGTGGTACTCGTCCGGCTTCCACTCGCCGGACATCGAGGCGATCAGCTGCTCGGCCATGGCCGTTTCCTTGCTGTTGATGCGGTACTCGGACAGGCTGCCGCTGGGCAGCTTGTAGTCTTCCGGGTCCACCAGTTCCTGCGGATAGCGCAGGATCATCAGCACCAGCGCATCGCCGTGCGGCATCACCGCGCACAGGTACTCGCGGGTGCGCACCACGACCCGCGCGATGCCGACCTTGCCGGTGCTGCGCAGCGTTTCGCGCAGCAGCACGTAGCCTTTTTCGGCTTTCTTGGCGGGCACCAGCAGGTAGGGCTTCTCGAAATAGCGCGGATCGATGGTGCCGGCATCGACAAACGTTTCCACCTCCACCGCCTCATGGCTTTGCGGTGCGGCCGAGCGGATGTCGTCTTCCTCCAGTACGACGTAGCTGCCCTTGTCGTACTCGTAGGCTTTGACGATCTCTTTCCACGGCACTTCCTCACCGGTATCGGCGTTGACCCGTTCGAAGCGGATCGGCTTGCGGTCGCGCGAATCGAGCATCCGGAAGTGCAGATCGACATTGCGTTCGCCGGACATCAGCGACACCGGGACATTGAGCAGCCCGAATGACAGCGTGCCGGTCCAGATCGGTCGGGCCATGGTGGCGCCACTCCAACGCTACAGGGAGGGCAGCTGTACCGCGCAGCACGTGAAACGCCTGTGTCCGGGCTGTGCAGGCCGGCTGCACGCCGCAGCTACTGCAGCAGGCCGTGCACCGCCGCGGCCGGCATGTGGTCCAGCGCCAGCCACGCGTCTTCGACCACGGCGCGGGCCTGGTGCCAGCCCAGTCGCGACTGCCCGCGCATCTGTTCCCAGTGCTCGGCCAGCTCGCCATCGGTGTCATCGGCACCGCGCGGCCAGTCCGCATAGTGCGTGGTCAGCGCGAAGGCGTAGGCGGGATAGAGGTCGCGCCAGCTGCGCCGGCCGTGACTGCGGCGCTGCTCGTAATCGCTGCGCATGTACTGCAGGTAGTCCTGTGCAACCGCCTGCGCGTCCTCGGCACGGTCACGGCGCGCACGGCGCCCGCTCCGTTCCGGCTGCAGGTAGGCGTTGAACAACGCGGGTGCGGCACGGCGGTCCAGGCGGGGCATGACACGACTCCGACAGCGGCGGGGCAGGCAGGAATAGACCCGCCACCGTTATCGAGCCGTGACAGATTCGTTGATGCACCGGGATTCGCGGCGACTTCACCCGCCGCGCGCTGTAGTGGGGTGCACAGCTACTGGAGAACTCCCATGCCCCGCGATCCCCTGCGCGACGCCACCGCCCCGGTCCCCGGCGAGCAGCGCGCCAAACATGACAATCAGGACGCCGAAGACCGCGGCGCCGGCATGTCCGTGCCCGACGACGCACCCGATCACCTGCCGGTGGCGGTTACGCCGGATCCCGTTCCGCGCGACCGCAAGGATTCGGCGGCCGGCGAGAAAGGCCCGGCCGGTCATCATCGCCGCGAAGATGAATACCAGCGCCGACAGCGCAAGGAGCACGCCAGCGACAACCAGGACGAGGCGCTGGAAGAGACCTTCCCGGCCAGCGACCCGACCTCACCGTTCGTGCCGGCCAAACCGCCCCGGTAGGTCCAGGTCCAGTGGATCAGGGCGCCCACTGCCACTGCAGGCCCACGTTGTAGCGGCGGTCCGGCCCCGGCTCAAAGAAGCGCTGGTTGCCGTCGTTGACGATCACCGAGCCGATGTAGCGCTGGTCCAGGGCGTTGTCGATCCGCGCGAAGGCACGCAGCGTGCCCTGTGCGGTGGTCCAGCGCCGCGATAGTTCCAGATTCAGCAGCGCGTAGCCCGGCGCGCGCTCGGTGGCCAGATCGTTGACCACGGTGTCGCTGGAGGCCACCACCTCGGCGGCCCACTGCCACGGGCCCGGGCGGTACTGCACCCGCGCGTTCCACTGCTGCCTGGGCACGCCGGGCAGGCGTGAGCCGGCGGTCACCGTGTTGCAGCCAGCGGCCGCGCACAGCGCGTACGGATCACGCACGGTGGCTTCGAGCCAGGTGTAGGCCAGCGAAAGATCCGCCTGCGCCCCCAGCGGCTGCACATAGCTGGCCTCCGCGCCCTGGCGGCGCGTGCGGCCGATGTTGCGGTAGGTGCTGCGGCCGCCGCTGTTGCTCGCCACGGCCAGCTCGTCATCGGTATCGGCGCGGAACAGCGCGGCTTCGACCTGCGCGCCATTCTGTCCATGCCACTTGCTGCCGACTTCCAGGTTGCGGCTGCGGGCCGCCGAGAGATCCAGCGCCAGCCCGGCCTGGCCATCGGCGCGATAGCCCAGCTCGTTGAAGGTCGGGGTCTCGAAGCCACGCCCGGCCGAGGCATACAGCCGCCAGGCATCGGTGGCGCGGAACACCACGCCGGCCACCGGGGTGGTCGCCTCGTAGCGACGCGACCCGCTGTCGTCGGGATTACCCGCGGTGATGTAGTGGTCGTTGGAGCGGAAACGGACCGTGCTGTGGCGCACCCCCAGCAGCAACGACCAACGCGGCGCCCACTGCCACCACGCCTGGGCGAACTGGTCCACGTTTTCGACCCGGTCGCTCTGGTCGCGGCGCAGGCGGCCCTTGATACCTACCTGATCACCCACGAAATTCTCGTAACCGCGGCGATCCTGCTGCTGGCGGTCGGCATTGGCGCCGATCACCACATCCAGCGGGCGACCGGCCCAGTCACCGTGCCACGCCCAGCGCGCGTCGAGCCCACCGTAATCGCCGTCCAGATCGATCACCCCACCAGCGTGCAGCGGCGAGTTCAGCTGCGGCCCCGGCGGGATCGCCAGGTACTGCTCCACGCTGCGCTGACCGGCATAGCCCATCGCACGCCAGGTCTGCGCGCCTTCCGTTCGGGTGAACACCAGCCCGGCCTGGGCCTGGCGCACGGATTTGCGGGTGTTGTACTGGGTCGCCACGGCGGTGGCCTGGCGCGGGTTCTCGCGCACCTGGGCGCGGGTCAGGCCGAGCGGATCCTGTGCGTCGGGCGCATCGAAGTAGTTCAGGACCAGATCCAGCTGGCCGCCACCGACATCCGTGCCGAGCCGGGCGTTGAGCGACTCGCGGCGGGCCTGGCTGTGGTCACGCCAGCCATCGGTGCGGAAGTGGTTGGCGGCCACGTTGTAGCGGACCGGGCCCTGCACGCCGCGCAGCTGGGCGCCGGCGCTCACGGTGTTGTCGCTGCCGGTATCCACCCGCAGGCGCCATGGGTCGCCTTCGGCGCCGTCCGCGCTCCAGACCTGGACCACGCCGCCGGAGGAGTTGCCGTAGAGCGCCGAGAACGGCCCGCGCAGCACTTCCACGCGCTGCGCCGAGAGCAGGCTGGCGTGGGAGAGCTGGCCCTGGCCGTCGGGCATGGTGGCCGGTACACCGTCCACCAGCACGCGCACGCCGCGCACGCCGAAGGTCGAGCGCGCGCCGAAGCCGCGGATCGAGAGCTGGGTGTCCTGCGCGTAGTTCTGACGATCGCGGGCAACCACCCCGGGAATGCCGTTGAGCGCCTCGGAGAGCTGCGCCAGCGGCCCGGTGCGGTCCTCGTCCACCCAGACCGTGGTCAGCGAGGCCGGCAGGTCGATATCGGCCACCTGTGCCACGCGCGCGGCCTGGACCTGGACCGTGGGCAGCCGCTCGATCGGCGCGGACGGGGCGGGAGTGTTCTGGGCCTGCGCCAGCGATGGCAGCAACACGGCCGAGGCCAGCGCACAGTGGCGGGCCAGCGGGGTAAGACGGAGCATGCGGGGCGGGATCCTCGGTGAATGGGCGTGCCGCACGCCATGGTACGGAAGCGTACGTGACGACAGCCTCGGCGCCCTCGGCGGGGCTTTGTTACGATGGGTCGGTTTTGGCTGATTCTGCCGCCAACTCCGCGTCGCGCCACCCTCCCCCTTCCGTCATCCGAATGAGTACCGCCGTGTCCTTCTTTGCAAATGTGGAACTGGTCCCAGGCGACCCGATCCTGGGCCTGACCGAGGCTTACAACGCCGACAGCCGCCCGATCAAGGTCAACCTGGGCGTGGGCATCTATTACGACGAGAGCGGCCGCATCCCGCTGCTCCGCGCCGTGAACAAGATCGAACAGCAGCTGGCCAATGACGCCAAACCGCGCGGCTACCTGCCGATCGACGGTCTGCCGGCCTACAACCAGGCCACCCGCGAGCTGGTCTTCGGCAAGGACTCGCCGCTGCTGGCCGCCGGCCGCGTGGCCACCTCGCAGACCATCGGCGGCAGCGGTGCGCTGCGCATCGGCGCGGACCTGCTGCACAAGCTGTTGCCGCACGCCACCATCGCCATCAGCAACCCGAGCTGGGAAAACCATCGCGCAGTGTTCGGCGCGGCCGGCTTCGACGTGGTCGATTACACCTACTTCGATGCCGCCACCCACGGCGTGGACTTCGACGGCATGCTGGCCGACCTGGCCAAGCTGCAGCCGGGCACCGTGGTGCTGCTGCACGCGTGCTGCCACAACCCGACCGGTGCCGACCTCACCGTCGCGCAGTGGAAGCAGGTGGCCGAGCTGCTGAAGGATCGCCAGCTGTTCCCATTCATCGACATGGCCTACCAGGGCTTCGACAAGGGCATCAGCGAAGACGGCGCCGCCGTGCGCATCATCGCCGAGGCCGGCATCGACAGCTTCGTGGTCGCCAACTCGTACTCCAAGTCGTTCTCGCTGTATGGCGAGCGCATTGGCGCGCTGTCGGTGGTCGCCCCGGACGCGAACGCGGCCAAGGCCGTGCAGTCGCAGGTCAAGCGCATCATCCGCACGATCTACTCCAGCCCGTCCAACCACGGCGCCGCGCTGGTGGCCGGCGTGCTCAACAGCGTTGAGCTGCGCCAGGTGTGGGAAGCGGAACTGACCGAGATGCGTGAGCGCATCCACGCCCTGCGTCATGGCCTGGTGGAGAACCTGGTTGCCGCCGGCGCACCGGAATACGCCTTCATCAACGACCAGGCCGGCATGTTCTCCTACTCGGGCCTGAGCCGCGCCCAGGTGGACCGCCTGCGCGACGAGTTCGCGATCTACGCCGTCGGTACCGGCCGCATCTGCGTGGCCGCACTCAACCAGGGCAACCTGGCATACGTGGCCAAGGCCGTGGCGACCGTCAGCAAGGGCTGAGCAGTATTGCCCCTGTGACGCAGAACGGCCGCCCTGCGCGGCCGTTCTGCCATGCGGTGCCGCCCGCGCCTCGTAATGGCTCCGGCGAAGGGCGACAATAGGCGCTTCCCCTCTGAAGGCCGCCTGATTCCATGTCCCAGACGTCGCTGACCCGCTATCTGATCGAAGAGCAACATGCCGGCCGCATCAACGCCGATCTGCGCCAGCTGATCGCTGTTGTCGCCCGCGCCTGCACCAGCATCTCCATCGCGGTCAGCAAGGGCGCGCTGGGCGGTGTGCTCGGCGAAGCCGGTACCGGCAACGTGCAGGGCGAAGCGCAGAAGAAGCTGGACGTGATCAGCAACGAGATCCTGCTGGAAGCCAACGCCTGGGGCGGCCACCTCGCCGCCTGCGCCTCGGAAGAAATGGATCACTGCCAGCCGGTGCCCGACACCTACCCGCGCGGTGACTTCCTGCTGCTGTTCGATCCCCTCGATGGCAGCTCGAACATCGACGTCAACGTGTCGGTCGGCACCATCTTCTCTGTGCTGCGCTGCCCGCCGGGCACCGAGCAGCCCAACGATGCCAGCTTCCTGCAGCCGGGCACCGCGCAGGTCGCCGCCGGCTACTGCATCTACGGGCCGAGCACGCAGATGGTGCTCACCGTCGGCCACGGCACCCACGCGTTCACCCTGGACCGCGAGAAGGGCGAGTTCGTGCTGACCACGCCGGACATGCAGATCCCGGCGGACACCCAGGAATTTGCGATCAACATGTCCAACCAGCGGCATTGGGAAGCCCCGATGCAGGGCTACGTGCAGGACCTGCTGGCCGGCAAGGAAGGCGCGCGCGGCAAGAACTTCAACATGCGCTGGATCGCCAGCATGGTCGCCGACGTGCATCGCATCCTGACCCGCGGCGGCATCTTCATCTACCCGTGGGACACGAAGGATCCGTCCAAGGCCGGCAAGCTGCGCCTGATGTACGAAGCCAACCCGATGGGCCTGCTGGTCGAACAGGCCGGCGGCGCCGCCACCACGGGCCGCGAGCGCATTCTCGACATCCAGCCAGATCAGCTGCACCAGCGCGTGCCGGTGTTCCTCGGCTCGCGCAACGAGGTGGAGCAAGCCACCCGTTACCACCGCGAACACGACAGCGCGGTGGGTTGATTTCCTACACAGGGCTGGCCGTCCGGTCAGCCCTGTTGTGACGTGGCAACGGCGTGACATCGGCCACGGCAGCGGTCACCATCGGCCATTCGTGCCCACGGATGACCCCATGACTGCCGACGCACCGCTCGATTTCATCGAAGTAATCCACAACGCCGTCCCCAACGAGGTCTGCGCGGCCCTGCAGGCCCAGATGCGATCCAGTGCGCAGTTGCAGCCGGGCGAAGTGGGCAGCGGTGTGTTCCCGGAACTCAAGCACAGCAAGGATCTTCGCATCAGCGGGCGGCCCGAGTGGCGGCAGGCGGAAGCAGTGCTGCAGCAGGCGGTTTTCAAGGGTTTGCTGACTTATCTACGCCGTTATCCACAGGCCCTGATCTCGCCGTTGATGTTGCAGATCCAGGACAGCGACGGCCAACCGCGCCGGTTGGCAGCCGAGGATTTCCCCGACATGGACGACGCCACGCTGTCCGACCTGGCCCGCACCTGCCTGCGGCCCGGCGCCATCAATCTGCAATGGTATGCGGCGGGCGAGGGCGGCTATCCATACTGGCACTGCGAGCTGTACCCACGCGATCCGGCCGGCGAAACGCTGCACCGCCATCTGCTGTGGACGCTCTACCTCAACGACGACTTCGACGCCGGCGAAACCGAGTTCCTGTTCCAGGGCCGCAAGGTCGCGCCGCGCACGGGCAGCCTGTTGATCGCACCGACCGCGTTTACCCACACGCACCGGGGCAACCGGCCGCAGGGTGGGGACAAGTTCATTGCGACGAGCTGGGTTCTTTTCCAGAGTGCGCAGAAGTTGTTCGGTGGGAATTGAGCGCCCTGCCTGGTGATCGCCTCTTGCCGCGTTCAATCATCACGTGAGCGGACACAACCTGTGCGAAAGGGCGAGCCGCGCGTAGTTGTCGGTATCAGTAGATATCGACAGACAGCTCCAACGAAAGACTGGCCAACTCGATCATCACGTGCGGCTCAAGGGTGAACCCGACCGAATCCTCTTTGAAGACACCGACAAAGAGTTCCGTGCGGCCACCGTCGAGCACGGTCTGCGCGAAGAATCCGCGATACCGCTCAATGCGCCTCAGCAGCTCACTCAGCACATCCGTAAAGACACCCGGTGTCTTCTCGACGAGCGGAAAGCCGCGGTAGGTGCAGCGGGTAGGGCCTTCAAGGCGATCGCCAAATGGAGTCCTCTCTTGCGTTCCAATGCTGTGACTGACCTCTGGTTTCAAGCATAGCGTCTCGCTGGCTACCTATAGCTTGGTGTAGATGAAGAAGTTGCCACCACCCTAAATCGCTTGTTCGGACTCCATTTACTACGCAACGAGCAGGCTCGCACTTGTGGCGTGCACCTTTCAGAGCAGATTGCCTCAGCTCTCTTTCGGGCTCTCCATCAATATAGCGTCAAGCGCTCTCCCCAATGGCTGCTGTTAGACTGAATACGAAGCATCATCCAATGACTTTACCGCTCTGAACACTCGTAAGCCGCCAGCTATCTGATTGCCGATTTGGCTTTGCGTCAATCGTACAATTTTAGTTGAATACAGTCTCAACCGCTTTTCGTTTATCTCTTCAGATGAAGCAAGAGCGACGCACTTAAGCCAAGGTCAGGCCCAAAGCGCATTCGCGCTACTATGCGCCGATTGCTCCGCCTTAGATGCAGTATCGCCGTAGCTTTTCCGAGAAAGGCAGACAGAGTTTCAAGCCGCGTTGCTGCACCGCGATCTTGGGATACGCTCACTAAGCTCCTAGGCGTCTTGAGAAGTCAGCGATCCACGTTTTCGCCATCTCCGAGTAAGGCGATGTTGGCTGAGCCATCTCCCGTATACGGCCAAACAATGTGTCCTGCACCAGTCGCAAACGACCTGGAATGTCAGAGACGGACGAGCCGCGCGGTCCAACCGACACGTGCCCCGACTCCAGATCCTCGATGATGCATCCGAGTTCCAACACTAGTGCCCCCATGAACTCCAGTTGGCGTAGCGAACGCGTTCGCTCTTGCACAAGGCCAAGCCTGTTCAAGCCATACACTTCGATCGACGTTTTTCCCCTTAGGCTTCCTCCGGGCGCTGGCCCAACCAATGCGAGCTGGCCCGCAGCAGCCACATGAAAGCACAAGTGTTGAGCTGGATCGTCGACAGATGGATCTAAAAGTAGAGGGTTTTCAGTGGAAAGAACCCCGGTCTCCGTACTAATGTGAAGGCTTCCGTCTTCTATCGGAAAATGATCCTGCTTACCTGACTGCACCCAGCTCCACCCGACTGACGCTGGTACAGTCGCTTTGATCAAAGTAATCGCGCAGGACGGATTCCACTGGCCGCGTCGCCGGTTGCAGTCGATGCAACTCGGCAGAAGATTCTCCCAACGCATAGCTAGCCACCAGTACCCGGGGTGATCTTTGACCCCATCGACGGATCCCTTCGGTCGATAGTGCTCAACATCCACTGGCGATGAAGCTGAATAGAACGTCTCGCAGTAAGCACATTTGCCATGGAAGAGGGTTGCAAGCGCGCGCTTCACCTCACCCTTTTTGTACGCAGAGTACTCAAAGGAAGGCTTGGGCTTCTGAGGCGTCTTGGCATTCTTGGCCCTCTTAGCGGCAGCTTGATGCGCCTTTGCACGCTGATATTCCGTTTTTCCCTTTTTGTCCTTCGCCACAAGACAAAGCGGGGCAGGCACGCTGCTGCGATTAACCTTGCGCATCAGCTTCCTCCGCGGAGAGCATCGATTATTCGCTTCTTAACGCTTTCCCTCAGCTGCGACATCTGGTTCGCCTGCTCTTGCGTACGCTGTTGCAAGTACTCCGCTACAGCTTCCTGCACAATGCGTTGAGCCTCCGACGTACCGACTGGCATTGCGGCTGAGACGTCATTCTTGAATGCATCAATAGTCTGTTGTTGAGCATCAGTGACATCCGTAGACGCCAGCAGACTGGAAATCTCTGACATCCTTGCTTCAACCGCAGGATCATCTGTGGAGTTAAGTTGGAATAGATCAGAGGTAAGAAGTTGCTCGATTCGAAAGCAGCTTACTGCAGGTACATCTTTGAGTATCTCTACGCGGCTACGCATACCTCTGGCGGTACGGCCACTTTTCAAGCGGGCACGGCGCAGGACGATTACTTCATTGTCATCCATACCGCGCAGACACAGCGGATCGTGCGTTGTCACAATGAAGGTCACGTTGGGAAGCGCTTGGCGAAGCGCACTTACAATCGCGATCTTCCATCGCGGATGCAGATGTGACTCTATCTCATCGATTAGCACTACCCCGCGTGACGTGTGCAAGCTTTCGAATTTCGGATTGAAGCGGCGATTCATCATTCCCTGCATGACATCGCAGGTCATCGCGAGCACGGAGCGAAAGCCCGAAGACGCCGTCTGAAGTGGCGTAGCGGACAAAGGGCGTCCTTGCTCATCAACGTCGCTCACAAGCAGGCATCGACGCTCACTTTGATCGCGGAGAATCACGTCGAATTCTCCTTCAATTGAGAAAACTGTGCGAAGCGCACGCGTCACCATTGCGAAACGCTCTTCGCTCAGGTCCAGCAACCATTTCTCAGGGTTCGGAAGATCACTGGCATCGAACAAATTGCGAATGTGTTTAGACGCTGAGCCTACCGGCGACCTCATTCCATATTTTCTGAAAGCGCCGTAGGCGAAAACAGGGATGGCATCTTCAGACTTGGCTGTTCTTTGATTGCTAAATGAGATGCCAAGTTCCATGTTCCGCGTGAGTAGTTTGCCCTCCTCTAGGAGTTGAAGTGAGATACTCGCGGAGGGAGGGGGGGATACATCGAATTCACCAAAGTGATCTGGTGACAGAATGAGCTGGCGATCGGGAATCCCTAGTGCGAGGTTCGCTTCTGAGCTGGCCAACGCCATCGTGATCGCTTCGAGGATAGAACTCTTGCCCGTTGCATTCTCGCCCAGGATTACAAGTGCAGGTGTTCTCTTGCCACCCTCTGCCGGATCGGAAGGAGCAGGAATCTCGAACCGGAGATGCTCGATCGATCGAAAGTTCTCGATTTCCACGGCTACCAATTGGGCTTGGCTTGGTCTACGCGCTGGAATTCGGGGTTCGGCTGGCGGGGGACTGAGGACTCGTTCTAGCCTCAGCTCACACTTATTAAATAGGTGAAAACCATCGGATCTACTGCAAAGACGAAGGAAGGTTTTTTTAATGTCTCTGCGCGAGAGAGATAAGTGGACACCGGTCTCTGCTGCCATTATAGCCGCCAATCTTCGGAGCAATAAGTACCATGTCCCGCCAAACTCCAACCCTTCAAACTTGAATAAATCCTCGGGCATTTCATTCACGCTTTTATACTGGAGCGTATTGCGTATTCTACCTAAGTGATGCATGTTTGCTTTTCGACGTGCCTCGACCAGGACGGGCCTATTTAGATTAAAGTGATTGATGGTTATGCTACCGCGCCGAGAGGCACCTTGGAGATCACCTTCCAATCCAATCCAGATATGCCTTTGGAAGTCCCGATCTTCGCATGGATCAAGCAATAGAGGAGATTCTCGTGGAGGGTACGAATCCGGAGGCCAAAGGCCGTTGTCTTGCTCCGAGTACCTGAAAAATAAGTCGTGATGCGGAACCTCCGCACGACCGCCATTCACCGGAAAGTACGCTGCTTCCGAGGGGCGACAGGAGCCGCATACTGCGTAGAAATTCTGCCAAGCCAGTTCCAGCCAGCAATAATATAGGTGGGCGTACTCGGATTTCTTGTATGGCTGTGCTTCTCCGATGGGACGGAACTGATAGTATTCCGTCTGACCAGCGGACTCACAGAAGGCGCAGCGACCGTTGAATAGCCTTTCGAGCGACTGTTGCATTCCTCCCTGCGTGAAGTTCAAAGAGCCTGTGGGCGGACTCGACTGGGCACGACGTTCGTCGCGCTGCTCCATGAAGTCACAGAGCGTCTTGCGCAGCAGTTTTGGAACACTTCCGAGAAGAGTCTGGGGGGGCGGCTCCGTACCGCGGTCAACGTACTGCATTCGCTCATCTTCCTTAAAGTGCAGGCCCGTTCAGCCCGGCCGGATAATGCCTTCCTTCGTCTCCTCTACGCAATCCCCGCTAGGAGTCCGAAGGGCTGGCTGTTGTCAGTGCAACAGAGTGCTTATATGGTTTGCACGCAATTTAAACAAGAATCAATCATCAGGGACGTCATTTACAGCGCTCTCCAGAGTCACTTCCCCTAACCGCTAGACGAGTAGCACTTTTAATCGAGAAGGAATTTTCATTGTGCTGACAGCGGCAAGTCAGGCTTTGTCTTAAACCTCAGAACAACGAGCCCTGCGGTGACTCCGCCCGCGGCGGCAACGGGCGCAGGAAGCGGGTGCAGTCCAGCTTCGGCCAATGGCTGTGCTGCGCGTCGAAGCCCAGGCGCTTGCGGGCCAGCTTGAAACGGTTGGACAGCAGATCGGCGTAGACCCCTTCGCCGCGCATGCGCGTGCCGAACTGGCTGTTGTAATCCTTGCCACCGCGCAGCTGGTTGATGGTGCTCATCACGTGCGTGGCGCGGTCCGGATGGTGGGTGTCGAGCCAATCGCGGAACAGCGGCGCCACTTCCAGCGGCAGGCGCAGCAGCACGTAGCCGGCGGTGGTGGCACCGGCATCGTGTGCGGCCTCGAGCACAGCTTCCAGTTCGGCATCGTTGATCCACGGGATCACCGGCGCGACCATCACCCCGACCGGGATGCCGGCATCGCTCAGGCGACGCATCGCGCGCAGCCGTGCATGCGGGGCCGAGGCGCGCGGTTCCAGTTTGGCCGACAGGTGGGGGTCCAGCGAGGTCACCGAGAAGTGCACGCTGACCAGGTGCTTTTCGGCCAGCGGCGCAAGCAGGTCGATGTCGCGCTCGACCAGCGCATTCTTGGTGATCAACGAGAACGGGTGCTGGGTTTCCAGCATCACCTCGATCAGCTGGCGGGTGAGTTTGAGCTTGCGCTCGATCGGCTGGTAGGCGTCGGTATTGATGCCCAGCGCGATCGGCTGCGGCACGTAGCCGGGGCGCGAGAACTCCTTGCGCAGCAGCTGCGGCGCATTGGTCTTGGCGAACAGCTTGGTCTCGAAGTCCAGACCGGGCGAGAGATTGAGATAGGCGTGCGAGGGCCGGGCGAAGCAATAGGAGCACCCGTGCTCGCAGCCGCGGTACGGATTGACCGACTGGCTGAAGCCGACGTCCGGCGACTTGTTGCGGCTGATGATGCTGCGCGCGGTCTCGGCGCGCACTTCGGTACGCAGCCGCGGCGCGGCGAACTCCTCGCTCTCGTCCGGCGCCCAGCCGTCGTCCATCGCTTCGCTGACGGTGACCTCGAAGCGGCCCGCCAGGTGCGTGCGGGAGCCCCGGCCTTTGATCGCAATACCCATCGTCAAAGGCTATCGCCGGGACGTCTCAGGGAATGAGACGTTGTGGCATCGGAACGGCGGGGATGGGAGATATCCATGGTTAGTAGTATTACTAACCACAGAGGTGATTGGAAGTGAAACCCGCGCCGGATAAGGTTCGCCGGAGGTGGGGACCGATTTGATCCCCCAGATTATCCACAGGGTCAGGGTGCGTGCCTGGCGTGCCATGTCACCCGGCGGCTGAGCCGACCAGCGCTCGGCTCCTACCGGATGCGGGGTACCTTGCGCGGCAGGGATATGCGCCGCATCACAGCAGCCGCAGATACCCCTTCACCGTGGCATCCAGCCCGGCGTACAGCGCCTCGCTGATCAGGGCGTGGCCGATCGAGACTTCCAGCACGTCCGGCACCGCCTGCAGGAACGCCGCCAGGTTGTCCTGCGACAGGTCGTGCCCGGCGTTGACGCCCAGGCCGGCCGCCTGGGCGCGGCGCGCTGCATCGCCGAACAGCGCCAGCATGGCGGTGGCGTCGCCGGCGGCATGCGCCTCGGCGTAGGGGCCGGTGTAGAGCTCTACGCGGTCGGCACCGATGGCCGCGGCTTGGGCGATGTCGGGGTTGCCTGCGTCCACGAACAGGCTGATCCGGCAGCCGTACGTCTTCAACGCGGCGATCAGCGGGCGCAGGCGCTGCGCGTCGCGGCCAAAATCGAAGCCGTGGTCGGAGGTCAGTTGACCGTCGCCATCGGGTACCAGGGTGGCCTGGGCGGGACGGGTCTGCGCGCACAGCGGCAGCAGCCCGGGGTAGCCCTCGCGCGGGGGCGCGAACGGATTGCCTTCGATGTTGAATTCCACGCCACGCTCGGCCGTCAGCGCGGACAGCGCCAGCACGTCCTCGGCGCGGATGTGGCGGCGGTCCGGGCGCGGGTGCACGGTGATCCCATGCGCGCCGGCCTCCAGGCAGGCACGGGCGGCCTGCAGCACGTCCGGGTCGGTGCCACCGCGCGAGTTGCGCAGGACGGCGATCTTGTTCACGTTGACGCTGAGTTGGGTCATGGCACTACGAGGGGTCGGATTCACCCTGAGCGGCCGGGGTACGCGCCTGAAGGGCGAGCTCCCGCAGCCGACGGAGTTCGTTGGGATCGGTGATGGCCGCGCGGGTGGGCTGCACATCGCCGAAGCGGGCCACGTAGAGGCCGCGGACCCACGCCAGCAGGAACACCAGGGTGCCCAGCAGCGACAGCGCCATCAGCCCCATGTGGGGGGTCTTGAGCGCCATGCCGAAACAGGCCAGCGCGAACAGCAGAAACAGCCAGTACATGTCGTTCTCCCCGATTGACCGGGCCAGTGTAGCGCTGGCGCCGGGTGCGGTTCCACGGGGAGCAGTGGCTACAGCAGCGGCGAGGCCAGGCGGGCGAACGCCTCGGGCACACGGTGCCGCCACAGCGAACGCTGGCGGTCGTTGTAGACCGGTGAGGCGCTGCTGTATTCGGCGAGCAGGATCTCGGCCAGCGCGGCAACGCGGCCGGTATCGCTGATCATCATCGAGAGCTCGAAGTTGAGCCGGAAGCTGCGGTGATCGAAGTTGGCACTGCCAACGATGCACACGTCATCATCGGCGATGAAGGCCTTGGTATGCAGCATGCGCGGGCCATACTCGTAGATCTTGACCCCGGCCTGCAGCAGCTCGTCGAAGTAGGAGCGCGCGGCCTGGGTGACGAACCAGGAGTCGCTCATCTTGGGCACCAGCAGGCGCACGTCCAGGCCGCCGAGTGCGGCCGAGGTCAGTGCCATGCGCGCGGCTTCGCCGGGCACGAAGTAGGGCGTCACCAGCCAGACGCGCTCCTTGGCTTCGTGGATCGCCGCCACGTGCAGGCGGTGGATGGTCTCCCACGACGAATCCGGCCCGGAGACCAGCACCTGCGCATTGATGCTGCCCTCGCTGCGGCTGGGCATGGTCTCCGGCCACAACTGCGCGATGTTGAAGCGCGCCGGCTCCTGGCCCGTGGCGTAGATCCAATCCTCGATGAAGACCAGCTGCAGGCTGCGCACCACGTGGCCACGCAGGCGCATGTGCAGGTCGCGATACGCATCCGGGCGGACGCTCTCGTCTTCCTCATCGGTGATGTTGATGCCACCGGTGAACGCCTGCAGGCCATCGATGATGACCAGCTTGCGGTGCGTGCGCAGGTTCAACCACGGCCGCTTGAACGGCTTGAGCAGCTGCCGGGGATGGAACCACACCACTTCGGCACCGGCATCCTGCAGCGGCTGCAGGAAGCGCTTGCGGATGGAGGAGGAGCCGACCGCGTCGAGCAGCAGGCGCACCCGTACCCCCGCCGCGGCCCGCTCGGTCAGCGCATCTCGCAGCGCGGTGCCGGCGTGGTCCGGATTGAAGATGTAGTACTCCAGGTGCAGGTGATCCTGCGCCTTGGCCACGGCGGCCAGCAGCGCGCTGTAGGTGGCCGCACCGTCGACCAGCCACTCCACTTCGGTCGCCGAGCTTGGCGACAGACCGGTCGTGGCCTGGGCGATCTTGGCCAGCTCGGTACAGTCCGCATCTGGTGGACAGACGCTGCTGTAGTGCTCCATGCCCGAGCGCGAACGGCCACGGCGAAGGCGCTGCCGCTTCACCTTCTGCGGGCCGAGCAGGTAGTAGATGAAGAGCCCAAGGTAGGGCAGGGCGGCCAGCGACAGGATCCAGCTCAGCGTGGCGACCGGCTCGCGCTTCTGCAGCATGATCCAGCCGGTCAGCCACAGCAGATAGAGAATGTAGGCCGCCACCATCAGGGGGCGCAGGTGCGGGATGGCATCGAGCCAGTCCCCGAAGACGTCGAAGGTTGCAAGCATGGCCGGATGATAGCGGGCGGCGTGGCGCTGGCGCGTATCCACGGCCGGCGGCACAAAAAAAACGCCCCTGTTTCCAGGGGCGTTTTCCAGTCGCGTCATGACTGCGTATTGCGTATTACTGCTGTACGAAGCCGATCTTCTTCATCTGAGCATTCTTCGCGGCAGCCAACACCTTGGCCATCACGTCGTACTCGGAGTCCGGGCTGGCATCGATGCGCAGTTCCGGCTGGTTGGTCGGATCGCGCTGCACTTCCTGTTCCATACGCTGCTGCAGTTCGCCCACAGCCACGGGGCTGTTGTTCCACGACACCTGGTTGCTGGCGTCCACCTTCAGCTCGATCGGCGGCGGCGGTTCGACCGTCACCGGCGGTGGGTTGAGCACGCGCTGCGGCAGGTCAACGGCGATCGGGTACGTCATGATCGGCGCGGTGACGATGAAGATGATCAGCAGCACCAGCATCACGTCCACCAGGGGCGTGACGTTGATGTCGGCCATGGGGCCTTTGTTACCACCAGTACTGAACGCCATGGCTTACTGCCCCTTTACTTTGGTGGCGACGAAGCCCACGTCGAGCATGCCCTGTTCCTGCGCGACCTTCGTCATCTCATTGATGACGCGCATCTTGGTGGTGCGATCACCACGCAGGTTGAGGGGCGGCTGCGGGGTCTGCTGGGCGGCGGTCGCCAAGCGCGACTCAAGAGTCTGCTTGTCGATTTCCTCGTCGTTCCAGTAGATCGAGCCGTCTTCCTTGACTGCCAAGGTGATCGGGCTCGCCCGCTTTTCAGCGTCTTCCGGATTCTGCACCAGGTTGGCCTCAGGCAGATCCACCTTGACCTTGTGGGACATCAGGGGCGCCGTGATGATGAAGATGATCAGCAGCACCAGCATCACGTCCACGAGGGGCGTAACGTTGATGTCGGCCATGGGGCCGCCGCTGTTACCACTACTGAAAGCCATAACGGGCTCCGTCTAGATCGTGTTGACTACGTTCTCGCTGGGTGACGCGCGTCGCTATTAGCGAACGCGCGAACCGGTGGCGAAGAAGTCGTGCAGGTCGTGAGCGAACGTATCGAACTTGCTGATCGTGGCGCTGTTGATCTTGCTGAAGAAGTTGAAGGCGAACACGGCCGGGATAGCCACGAACAGACCGATGGCGGTCATGATCAGTGCTTCACCCACCGGGCCGGCAACGGCGTCGATCGAGGCGGAACCGGTGGCACCGATCTTGATCAGCGCGCCGTAGATGCCCCACACGGTACCCAGCAGACCCACGAACGGAGCGGTCGCGCCGACGGTGGCCAGCAGGGTCATGCCCGACTGCAGGTTGTTGCTTTCGCGGGTCACGGCCTGACGCAGGGCGCGATCGACGAACTCCGAACGGCTCAGGTTTTCACCCAGGCCACCCGAGGTGCCGCCTTCCGAACGCTGGTGGTGCGCAGCAGCCTGTGCAGCGTCCAGAGCGATCTTGGAGAAGGGCTCCGAAGCCGGCTGTTCTTCCATCGCACGGATGGCGTCCTGGGCGTTCGGGGTATCCCAGAACAGGCTCACGACCTTGTCGGCAGCAGCCTTCAGACGGGTGGCGCGGAAGATGTTGATGACGGTCCAGTACCAGGACATGGCCGACATGATGATCAGGGTCAGCAGCACGACCCAGGAGACGGCGAAGTCACCCGGCTGGGTGGTCATCTCGTGGATCAGGTGCTCGAAGCCCATCTGCGACAGGGCGTTGGAGTTGCCCCCGGCAGCAGCGGCGATGAAAAGTTCCTGCAGCATGACGCTTACCTTTGTTGTGTGTGGTGATAAAGGGTATTGCTAGAAATAACCGCTAGGGTCGGTGGCCGGCGGGCCACCGGCCACTATCAGTTCAGCGCAAAGTTGACCGGGACGCGAACGCGACCTGCGACCTTCTTCCCGCCCGATTCCGCGGAACGGAAGCTCCACTTGCGAGCTGCGTCCATGGCGGCGCGATCGAGGTCACGGTTACGGCTGGACTTCTCGACCGACACATTGGTGACGTTGCCATTGGCATCGACGTCAATGATCAGGATGACTTCACCCTGGATACCAGCACGGAACGCGGCCGGCGGGTAACGCGGGGGGTTCATGTTCTTCGACGAGATGTCGACGCTTGCCTCAATGGTGCTCGGCGGCTGCGGCGGCGACGGCGGCGAAGGCGGCGTGACGATGTCGGTCGGACGCGGGTCCGGGATATCGACCACAGGAGCCTGCGGCGGCGGCGGAACCGGGGACGGCTTCGGCGGCGACAGGTTCTTGACCGGCGGCGGCGGGGTGTCATCCGGCGGCGGCGGCGGCGGCGGCGGTGGTGGCGGCGGCGGAGCGTCGACCAGGGTCACCATGATGTTGCGTTCTTTCTCCGCGACGGCCTTGGGAGCCACGGCGGGGATCAGAAGCATCATGAAGGCGGCGAGATGCAGTGCGATTACAAAAGCGATACCCACGATACGCGGCCAGGAGAGGCCGGTGTCATCGCGTTGTTCGTACCTGTGAACGACTAGTTGTTCCGTCATGCGCCAAGAGCTCATTAGTGGGGCCGGGATACCCGGGGACAGGTAGCCCATGATCAGCGGTGCATGACACCGCAGGAACCTCCAAGCTTATACCAATCCTGAGCGCCTGCGCATCACTTATGCAGGCGTTCAGGCGTTATTCCTACTTACTTCAGGTTGATGATTTTCTTGGCATCCGCCTGGTTCTTCACACCCTTCGCCAGCGCTTGCTGGGCGGCCTGCTTGGCCTCCGGAATGCGACCTTCCGAATGCAGCACGCGTGCCAGATTCAGGTAGGTCTCGCCGTCCTTGGAAAGCGGGGCAGCCTTCTGCCACGCCTCGATCGCCTTGTCCGTCTGCTGCGGGTCGGAGTAGTAGTACGCCTGGGCCAATGCCAGGTATACCTGATAATCCGGCTTCAGGATGTTTTTCTGCAGGCCATCATTGATAACGGCAATGACGTCCTTTTCTTTGTTCTCGCTGTTGGCGTAGATCGAGTACAGCTGCTTGTACTCGCGCTCGTCGGTCAGCTGGCCGGCAGCGTACAGCTTGGCCATGACAGCGCCGGCCTGGTCCATCTGGTCGGCCTGCATGTACATGCTGGCCAGATTCAACTGCACCTTCTTGTCGTTCGGGTTCTTGGCGGCCAGCGCTTCGGCCTGCTTGACCGCTTCACCGGTCTGGCCGGCTTCGGCCATGGCAGCCATCAGCAGCTGGTTCCAGTTGTCCTTCGGCTCGGGCGAGCCGGCGATGGCCTGCTGCAGCACCGGGATGGCCTCGGCATAGCGCTCGGCCTGGTACAGCGCCTGGCCCTTGGCGATCAGCTCTTCGGGCTTGTTCGACTTGGTCTCGGCGAGGTACTTGTCCAGCGTGGCCAGGCCTTCGTTGATCTGATCGTCCTGCAGCTGCAGCTGCCCGAGCATCAGCATCGACTGATAGTGGCCGTTGTTGTCCAGGCCGCCGAGCTGCAGCGCCTGCTCGAGGTACTTCTTGGCCGAGGCGACGTCGTCCAGCTGGTAGGCCGCCTGCGAGGCGAGCTGCGCGGCGAGCGACTTGTCGTAGGTGTTGGCGGCCGGGTTCGCCAGGATTTCGTCAGCCTGCGCGCGCGTCTCCGGGAACTTCTGGTCGTTGTAGCTGTCAATCATTTTCTGCAGCTTCGGGCCGACCTTGGCCGAGGACTTCTGCTCCGGCTCCTGGCGGGTCGCGTTCGGGTAGAGCACTTCGGCCTTGGCCTGCTTCTGCCCACCCCGCGCGCCACGCTCCGCCGAGCGGGCCTGGGCGAAGGCATCGGTGATCATGGCGCCACTTACAGCGGTCGCGATGAGGACGGAAAGGACGGCTTGCTTGTGGTTGCTGAAAATCATCTTTCACCTCGATCGAACCGCCGCAGCGGCATCAAAACGGACTGTCAGAAAAATCTGAGCCGCCAAACGTATCAGAAACTGATGGCGTGAGAAATCGTTTCCGATGCTGCAATACAGCATCTTTGGGCCATCTCCGGGCGCGTCAACCGCACTTCGGCCTGCGCCCGGCCGCCTGGGCTTGTTGGTATACACCACTCAGGGACGGCGCGTCTCGCTGAAGTTCGCGGATACGGTTGGCCGGATCGGGGTGAGTGGACAGCCATTGGGGCGAGCGACCACCACTGGCGGCCATCATGTTCTGCCACAGATCCACTGCCTGGGCGGGGTTGAAACCGGCCTCGGCCATCAGCCGCTGGCCGACGATATCGGCTTCGCTTTCCTGGGTCCGCGAGCCGGGCAGCAGGAACGCGGCCTGCGCACCGGCGCCGCCAAGCTGGCTGACGGTACTGGCCGCGCCCTCACCGTACGCGGCGCCCGCCAGCGCGCCCAGAACCGACAAGCCGGTCTGCGCCCCCATCTGGCGGGTGATGCGTTCTTCGTGGTGGCGGGAGATGACGTGCCCGATCTCGTGGCCGATCACAGCGGCCAGCTGATCCTGGTTCCTGGCGACCGTGAAGATGCCGGTATTGACCCCGACTTTGCCGCCGGGCAGGGCGAACGCGTTGGGCTCCTTGTCGACCATCAACGCCGTCTCCCACCGTACGCCACGGTACTGAGGCGGCAACTGGGCGACCAGCGCATTGACCACGCACTGCACGTACGCGGTCTGCTTCGGGTCCTTGCTGAGGGTTCCCTTGGACTTGGTCTCGGTGAACGCCTGCGCGCCCAGCTGGTCCAGCTCGGCCTGCGAAACACCGCCGACCATCTGGCGGCGGCCGGTAGGTGATGTCGTGGTGGCGCATGCGCTCACCAGCATGGCGATGGCAATTCCCAACAGCACTGGTTTCATGTGCGATCCCCCCGTGTTCATGTGCGCAGTGTGGAACGCGGCGACGTAAATTTTCGTCAAGCCGCGTGATCGATCAATGGATGCCCAGGAACATCAGCGCGACCAGGGCGATGCCGTTGTTCAAGCCATGCGCGGCGATCGGCGCCCACAAGGTTCCGGTGCGTTGGTAGAGCCAGGCGAAGGCCGCACCCATGCCGCCATAGACGAGCCATAGCTGGGCGATTTCCCACGGGCCATTGGCACTGGTGCCGGGGATTTCATGTACCAGAGCGAAGGCCAGGCTGCTCAGCACGATGCCCAACACCGGGCGACCGGCCTGCCACAGGCGACCGAACAGGACACGGCGGAACAACAGCTCTTCATAGGCCGGCGCGAGCACGACGGCAAACAGGGCAAGGAACCAGGGGAAACGCGTGATTGCCTGTTCCATCAGCGCCAGATTGGTCGGCACCGGTTCGATGCCCCCCTGCTTGGCCAACCATGCGATCAGATTGCTGCCGATGATCACACCGGTGGCCACCAGCAATGTCCACCCCCATGTCGAGGGGCGACGTGCCGCCTGGAAGGACAGCGCACGTTCGGCGGGCGTGGCCCGGCGACGGAAGAAATACAGCACCAGCGCGGCACCACCGGTAGCAACGAGCGCCATCAGGATCTGGGCGAGCGCCCCGGGTTGGCCCAGCTGCTGGGCAAGACCGGCAACGGCCGAAGCATCCGCACCGTCACGTGCGGCCTGGTAGCCAACGATCGCACCGCGGTACAGCCCCCAGACCAAGCCGCTGATCAGGCTCAGCGACAGCAGCACCAGCACGCCAATGCCCAGGTCGATGAAGAAGCCCGCGAGCGGGGAACCCGGCTTGCGCGGCGATGACGGGACGGCAGGGGGCAGCGGAGGCGTCATGGACGCCGGGGGGGTAGCGGACATCGGATTCCTGGCATCGGGGGGCGATGGCCGGCCCGGGTGCAGGTCGCCCCCGGCCGGCCCGTCCCCGATTGTGTCAGATATCCAGGTTGGCGACCTTCAGGGCGTTG
>NZ_JASCOO010000189.1:0-1697 GCF_029959485.1 Stenotrophomonas sp. PS02301 | reverse complement strand
TATCGACCGGCGCCTCGTGTTCCCACCGCTGTAGTGCCGGCCGCTGGCCGGAAACCTCACATTGTAGTGCCGGCCGTTGGCCGGCAACTCACCACCGCAGGGCCCACCCATGAGCCGCAAGCAAGCTTTCCAGTTCCTCGATCTGCCCCGGACGATGCCGCAGCGCATCCCGGTCGAACTGCGCACCTCCGGCGACTGGGGCGAGCTGTACGGCAAGTTCGGCAAGGAAGACGCGCAGTTCCAGGCCGGTCGCTGCCTGGATTGCGGCAATCCGTACTGCAGCTGGAAGTGCCCGGTGCACAACGCGATCCCGCAATGGCTGCAGCTGGTGCAGGAAAACCGCATCCATGAAGCGGCCACGCTGTGCCATTCGACCAACCCGCTGCCGGAAGTGTGTGGCCGCGTGTGCCCGCAGGACCGGCTGTGCGAAGGCAGCTGCACGCTGGAGGAATTCGGCGCGGTCACCATCGGCGCCGTGGAGAAGTACATCGTCGATACCGCGCTGGCCACCGGCTGGCGACCGGACATGAGCGCGGTGGAAGCCACCGGCAAGCGCGTGGCGGTGATCGGCGCCGGCCCGGCCGGGCTGTCTTGCGCCGACAAGCTGGCGCATGCCGGCATCCAAGCCGTGGTGTATGACCGCTACGAACAGATCGGTGGGCTGCTGCAGTTCGGCATCCCCAGTTTCAAGCTGGACAAATCGGTGATCAGCCGCCGCCGCAACGTGCTGGAGGGCATGGGCGTGCAGTTCCGCCTCGGCGTGGAGATCGGCCGCGATGTGAGTATCGATGCGCTGCTGGCCGAGTACGACGCGGTGTTCGTGGGCACCGGCGCATACCGCTATACCGATGGCGGCCTGCTCGGCCAGGACCTCAAGGGCGTGCTGCCGGCGCTGCCGTTCCTGGTGCAGAACAGCCGCATCGTCAGTGGCAGCGATGCCCATGGCCGGCCGATCGCTGGCTGGGAGGACCAGATCGCCCTGCCCGATCTGGAGGGCAAGCGCGTGGTGGTGCTGGGCGGTGGCGATACCGGCATGGACTGCGTGCGCAGCGCGATCCGGCTCGGCGCGGCCAAGGTGACCTGCGCCTACCGCCGTGACGAAGCCAACATGCCCGGCTCGGCACGCGAAGTGGCCAACGCCCGCGAGGAAGGCGTGCGCTTCCTGTTCAACCGCCAGCCGTTGTCGATCGAGGCGGGTGCCGATGACGAAGTGATCGGGGTGATGGTGGTCGAGACGACCCTGTCCGATCCGGATGCCCAGGGCCGCCGCAGCGCGGTGCCTATCGAAGGCAGTGAATCGCTGCTGGAAGCGGACGTGGTGATCATCGCCTTCGGCTTCTCGCCGAGCGCACCGGGCTGGCTGACTGACCACGGCGTAGAGGCCGGCAACAACGGTCGCATCGTGGCCGGCGGCAGTGGCCGCCTGCCGTTCCAGACCGCGCACCCGCGCCTGTTCGCCGGTGGCGATGCGGTCCGCGGCGCGGATCTGGTGGTGACGGCGGTGGCCGAGGGCCGCGATGCGGCCGGCAGCATCGTGCAGCTGCTTTCGGCGTAACGGCGGGCCCTACCCAGGCGCGCCTCTCAAGCGGCGCGCGCTACCGCGGGTACCGGCGTGTGACGCACGCCGGCCCGCTCGATCTCCAGCGCCATCAGCAGCACGATGTTGTCGAGCTGGTCGCGGATGCAGCGGTTGCTGA
>NZ_JASCOO010000188.1:0-1777 GCF_029959485.1 Stenotrophomonas sp. PS02301 | reverse complement strand
GGCCTCAGGCCAGCGCGCCCGTGCAGCGCATGTGACACACGGCTCAACGCCGCCGCAGGAAGAACGTCACCGGCACCATCACCTCCACCGGGTCGCCGGTGATCTCTGCTGGCGGCGGCGGCAACGGGCTGCCGCGCCGCACCGTGGCCAACGTTTCCTCATCCAGCAGCGGATGGCCGCTGCTCTGGCCCAGCCGGATGTTGGAGGCGTTACCCTGCCGGTCCACCGAGAAGCGCACATAGGCCACGCCCTGCTGGCGCAGACGCTCGGCCTGGCGCGGATAACGACGGTACTGTTCCAGATGGCCCAGCAGCAGGCCCTGCCAGGTGACGGTCGCGCTGCCCTGGCGGCCAGCCACCGTCTGCGTGGCGGCATAGCGCTCGGACGGGCGTGCGGACACCGCCGGCGGTGCCAGGGTCTGGTCCACGTTGTGCTGGTCGGTCGGCGCTGCTTCGCGGGGTGTCTCGCGACGCAGGACGTCCTGCGTGTCCGGGGTGTCGTCCGGCGGGAGATCCTCCTTGGGCACCGGCGTAGGCTCGGGCCGATGCTGTTCCTGTTGCAACGGCCCGGGCGGGATCTCCTTCGGCGGTGCGGACGGCGCCTCCGGTACCGGCGCCAACTCCACCATCACCGCTTCCACCGGCGTGTCACTGACCCGCACCGGCGCACGCTGCTGCCACCACAGCGCGCCGCCGATCAGCACGGCATGCATAGCCAGCACGAGGGCGAGGCTGCCTGCCCAGCGCAGTGTCGCGGCGGTGTCGCGGCTCATTCGCTGCGCTGCTCCACGCCCACCAGCGCGATCCGGCGATACCCAGCCGCGCGCAGCGCGTTCATGGTCTGCATCAGGTCGCCATACGGCACGGCCTGATCGGCACGCAGGTAGATGCGCTGTTCGTGGTCGCCAGCGGTCAGCCGCTCCAGCGTGGCATTCAGCCCGTCAGTGCCGACCGGCACATCGTTCACGCTCAGCGACAGATCGGCCTGCACCGAGAGGAACACCGGTTCGGCATCGCGCGGCTGCGGCTGCGCGGTGCTGGCCGGCAGCTCCACCGGCGTATCCACCGTGGCCAGCGGCGCGGCGACCATGAAGATGATCAGCAGCACCAGCATGACGTCGATGAAGGGGGTGACGTTGATTTCGTGGCTTTCTTCCAGCGCGTCGTCGTCGTGCCGGGCGGTCTTGATGGCCATGACCGGTCCTCAGCGCGCGTCGCGGACAGCCGGCGCATTGCCGAGCCGGTCCAGATCGCGCGAGACCAGCTGCTGCACGCCGGCCGACAGATCACCGAGCAAGCCGCGGATGCCGGCCAGCACGCGGGTGAAGTGGTTGTAGATCACCACGGCGGGAATCGCTGCGACCAGGCCGAGCGCAGTGGCAAGCAACGCCTCGGCGATGCCCGGTGCGACCACGGCCAGGTTGGTAGTGTTGGCGTGGGCGATGCCGATGAAACTGTTCATGATCCCCCACACCGTGCCGAACAAGCCGACGAACGGCGCGATCGCGCCGATGCTGGCGAGCAGCCCCACCCCGGTGCGCAGCTGCCGCGCATGCGCCAGCTCGATGCGTTCCAGGCGCGAGGCGACCCGTTCCTTGATCCCGACCGGATCCTGCGCATCCTGCGAGAGGCGCAGCTCGGTCCGGGCCGCGTCGATCAGGTCATGCGCCGCGCCGTCGTCCAGCAGCGGATGCGTCTGCGCCACCGGCAGATGCGCGGCCTGCAGCAGCAGCGCGCGCGCCTGGCGCAGCCGCGTCAGCTGCCGGCCCAGCTCCCAG
>NZ_JASCOO010000187.1:0-1891 GCF_029959485.1 Stenotrophomonas sp. PS02301 | reverse complement strand
GGCGGCCCGCCCCCCGCCGCCGCCCGCGGCGCCCGCCCCCGCCCCCCCACTACCGTTACTTCAGGGTCGCCAGTGCCTGCCCCAACTGAACCGCATGCTCGGCATCCAGGTGCGGCGCGAACTCGGCCACCCCCGGCGGCAGCAGCACGATCACGGTGGAGCCGTAGTTGAAGCGCGCCATCTCCGCGAAGCGTTCCAGGGTGATGCCCTTGCCACGGTAATCCTTGCGCGTGATCGTATCGCCGTAGGCCGGAATCTCCTCGCCGCCCCACACCGTCTCCACGCCGGAGACCAGCAGCGCGCCGACCATCACCGAGACCATCGGGCCGAAGTCCGTATCGAAGTGACACACCAGGCGTTCGTTGCGGGCGAACAGCCCCGGCACCCTGTTCACCGCGGCCGGGCCGACGCTGAACAACCGCCCCGGCACGTGCACGGTCTCGCGCAGCGTGCCGGTCCACGGCATGTGCACGCGGTGGTAATCCTTCGGCGACAGATACACCGTGGCGAACAGGCCGTGGTGGAAGACCTCGGCATCCTTGGCATCGCCCAGCAGCTCGGCGGCGGTGAAGGACTGGCCCTTGGCCTGGAAGATGCGCCCATCCTCGATCTTGCCCAGCTGGCTGATCCGGCCATCGGCCGGCATCACCAGCGTGCGCGGATCGGCATCGGCCACGCGCGCGCCCGGCTTCAACGCCCGGGTGAAGAACTGGTTGAAGGTCGGGTAGCTGCGCGGGTCCGGATTGGCGGCTTCGGCCAGATTCACGCCGAACTTGGCGGTTACGGTGTCGATCAGCCAGCGCGAGACCCGCGGGTTGCTGGAGTACGCCAGTCTGCGCGCCATGGACGACAGCAGGCGATGGGGCAGGGCGTAGCTCAGCGTGGTCATCAAACTCATGGGGCGGATTTCTCGGTCAGCAGTTGCAGGTCGCGGGCGATGGCCTGCGCTTGGAAAGGAGGGCGGATCAGACCGGCCAAGCGGCCTTCCGGATCCAGCACGGCCAGGCTGGCCGAGTGTTCGAGGGTGTAATCCTCGGGATTCTCATCGAAGTGCTTGCCCGGCACCTTCTGGAACACGAAGCCCAGCGAGGTGGCGAAACGCTCCAGCGAGGGCACATCGGCCGTCGCGGCCAGCGTGTCCTTATGGAACGCATGCACGTACTCGCCCAGCCGTGCCGGCGTATCGCGCTCGGGATCGACCGAAATGAAGACCAGCCGCGGGCGCAGCGTCTCGGGCAGGGCTTCCCACTGCTTCTGGGCCTGGGCCAGATCGGCCAGCGTGGTCGGGCACACATCCGGGCAGAAGGTGAAGCCCAGGAACACCAGGGTCCAGTGGCCCTTCAGCTCGCCCGGGATCAGCCGGGTGCCGTCGGACTGGCCCAGGTTGAAATCGGGCAGCGGGCGCGGCTGCGGATAGAAGGTGATCGACTCGGTGGCGGGGCGGTCACCGCCCGGCTTGGGCGCGAAGACCTTCTGCGCCACGACCAGTCCCAGCCCGGCGGCGAGGGCGATCAGCAGGATGATGCCGACATTGCGATTGAACATAAGGGCCCCGTCCCGGAAGTGGCCACCATGATAGAGGCAGCCACGCCGGATTGTCGGGAGGGGCGTCGGCACGGGTGGGTAAGCAGTGCCAATTGCACAGCCGAGCATCGAAACCTCAGCGTCTGGGGCAGGGCACGGATTGCTGTTGGCGAAATGCCGAGCATGGCTCGGCACTACAAAAAACGCCTTCGATGCGTAATTCGTGCGCTATCGCCTTGGCCTTGGCTGTTCCCGAAAGAACCAACCCACTGTCAACGGCGTGGCGGGGGTGGGAGGGCGGGACCGTCAAGCGGCATGGATGCCGCGTGTCGAGCCCCCCGGGATGGGGTCACGGCGTGTCCCGCCC
>NZ_JASCOO010000186.1:0-1991 GCF_029959485.1 Stenotrophomonas sp. PS02301 | reverse complement strand
GAGCCACCCCATGGGTGGCTGCGCGGACCCACTGGAACCCACGCGTCCGGGACGAAGGGCAGCCACCCATGGGGTGGCTCTACCCTGGCACACGTGGATCAGGCGTCTCCGGCAACCGTGGGATCAGGCGTCCGGCTTCTGATCCAGGAAGTAGGCCACCACGGTGCCCTTGATCTTGATCGTCATCGGGTTGCCGCGGCGGTCGCGGGCCTTGCCGGCCTGCACGCGGATCCAGCCTTCGCTGACCGAATACTCTTCAACGTTGTCGCGCTCGACATCGTTGAAACGGATGCCCACGCCGCGCTCCAGCGCAGCGGCATCGTGGAAGGGGCTGGCCGGGTTGATCGCCAGGTGATCGGGAGGGGTATCGCTCATGGTCACAGGATGCTGACGACCACCAAGGCCGCCTTCTGCCGTACAGGATAAACCGCAGCGGGCCCTGCGCCGAATTTCGCTTCCTGCCAACGCCCTTGCACGGCAGAATGCGCCCCTGTCTCCAGGAATACCGGCCATGCCCGACAACAGCGATTATTTCGACTTCGAAGAAGAGGAACGCGATTTCGACGAGGACGATTTCGAGGCACGGATCTGGAATCTGTTCGTGCTGATCAACCCGGGCGATGAAGATCTGGCCCTGCAGCAGTTCAACCGCTGGCGCGAGGCGCTGCTGGAGAGCGGCGAAGGCATCGATGAGGACGCCGACTGGCTGCCGCCGATGATGGCGGCGATTGCCTGGCAGTCCGGGTTCGAGGTGGAGCGCAGCGATGCCGATGCGCTGATGTCGGCGGTCAACGAGCTGTCCGCGCGCTGGAACCTGCAGATCGACTGGGGCGGCGACCTGGACGATGAGGATTTCGCCGCCGGGGTGGATGCCCCGATGCTGATGGGCACCGCCCATGACCGCCTGCGCGAGCACAACTACGCGCTGTGGAGCGTGGATACCGGCAATGACACCCTGGCCGGGTGGATGGCGCTGAACCGCGATGACGATGCGATGCTGGCGCTGTGCTCGCTGCTGGGCGTGGAAGTGCGGCCGGGCAGCGATCCGTTCTAGGGCGCGATTGCGGTCTGCGTGTGCCGACCAACGGTCGGCACCTACGCCTGATACTGGCCGCGCGCGTTTGAGATCACAGCTTTGACCAGCGCACGGTCCGTATGCCGTGAGATGGCCTGTGCGCCCAGGGCAATGGCCTGCAGGCGCAAGGGGGCGGGCACGTCGTAATGCGCCCCGCTGCGGCGGTTCTGGAACGCCCGCCGCGGAATCCCGAGCTGCGCCGCCATGGCGTGCAGCTCGGGCAGGGTGTCGGCCATCAGATGCGCCCAGCGCTCGCCGCGCCAGGGATGTACCGCATCGTCGATATAGACCGTCACCGGATCGCCGTGGCTCAGGCCTGCGGCTTGTCGTCGCTGGCGGCCGGGGCCGGCTCGCCATCGGCTTCGGCTTCGGCAGCAGCGTCGGTCACGATCTCGGCGTCTTCGGCCTCGTCGTCACCTTCGCCTTCCACGCCTTCGAACTCGGAGACCAGCTGCGACAGGTACTCGTCGGCGGTCTTGCCTTCGTCAGCGGCGAGGTCGTCGATCAGCTGCTGCAGCTGGGTCGAGTATTCCAGGTTGACCTTGCGGCCTTCCTTTTCCTGGACGTTGGACAGGTGCTTGAGCATGGCCAGCATCGGGACCGGGTTGTCGGCGTTGCCCATGGTCTGGCCGCCGATGGCCAGCAGCCACTCGGTGCCCTGCAGGCCGATCGCAGCGACGACCTGGCCTTCTTCGTTGGTCAGCACGGCATGGTTCTGCACCGGCTGCTGGGCGTTGAGGCGGTTGATCGGGCGCTTGGGCTGCTGCTTCTTGCGCTTGTCGCGCTTGGCCTTGGACTGCTTGGACATGGGTGCGGTCTATCTACAAAAGGAAGACCCCATTGTAGTGCCGGCCGCCGGCCGGCTCCACGGATTCCCTGAATTTCCCTCTGCCGCTGCCGCCGCGCCGCTCAAGGC
>NZ_JASCOO010000185.1:0-2253 GCF_029959485.1 Stenotrophomonas sp. PS02301 | reverse complement strand
AGCTCAGCCTCGACGCCCTGCAGATCCTGGATGCCATCGACCGCCGCGGCTCGTTCGCCGCGGCCGGCAAGGCCCTGCACAAGGTGCCCTCGACCATCTCCTACACGGTCTCCAAGCTGGAAGAGGACCTGGGCGTGCAGCTGTTCGATCGGGTGGGCCCGCGCGCGCACCTGACCCCGGCCGGGGAGGCGTTGCTGGAGGAGGGCCGCCATCTGCTGCGGGCGGCGCGGGAGCTGGAGATGCGGGTGCGGCGGGTAGCCTCCGGCTGGGAGGCCGAACTGACCGTGGCGGTCGACTCGATGTTCGTGCCGGCGCTGCTGGCCGAGGACGTGCGCGCGTTCACTGCGGTGGCCGAACAGACCCGGATGCGGCTGATCAGTGAATCGCTGTCAGGCACCTGGGAGGCACTGCTGGACCGGCGCGCGGACCTGCTGGTCGGCGCGGCGGGCGAGGGGCCCAGTGGCGGGGGCTATGTGGTCGAGCCGATGGGCGTGGTGCGTTTCGTGTTCGCGGTGGCGCCCTCGCATCCGCTGGCGGCCGCGTCCGAGCCGCTGGGCCGTGAGTCGTTGGCCGCCCACTGTGCGATCGCCGTGGCCGATTCGGCGCGGCGGCTGCTGCCGCGCACGGTCGGCCTGCTGATGGGGCAGGAGACCGTCACCGTGCCGGACATGGTCAGCAAGTTCCGCCTGCAATGTGCCGGGCTTGGTTTCGGTTTCCTGCCCGAGCCCTACGTGCAGCAGGCGGTGCGCGATGGCCGGCTGGTGATCAGGCAGGTCGAGGAGCCCAAGCCGGACGAGACGTTCTGGCTGGCCTGGCGCACCGGCGAGGAGGGAGCCGCGCTGAAGTGGTGGCGTGAGCGGATGCAGCAGCCGGCGGTGTTGGCGGGGTGGTGGCCGACGATGGAAGGCTGGCTGGGCTAGCCAGCCGCCGGGGCCAACCTGAATCCTGGCCTCGCTGTCATCGGATGGTCATACGGATGCGATAGAGCGGCGCGGAGCGGATCGGTAACCTGCCCGACTCGATTGGTTTTTCCGACTCTGCCCATGAAGCGCTTGCTGCTGTTGCTGCTGGCCGGGGCTGGCCTGTGGCTGGCTGCGTGCTCCTCCTTGACCTCCACCGCCGCCTCGACCTCGTTGAGTGATCGGCTGATCGCGCCCGGTGGTGTGTCCACCCTGCTGGACACCGCGCGCATTGCCGACGCGGTGGACAGCGTCCCCAACCGGCATGGTCTCGTGACCGGCCGCGCCGGCGTGCCGATCTTCTGGCGGGCCTTCGACCCGGGCCAGTACGGGGTGCGCTACCACTACCTGCCCCAGCCGCACGACAACGGCGAGCCGCTGCGCACCGGCATGGCGCTGGACCTGCCGCATCCGTTCCAGCCGCAGGCGCCGCGCGGCACGGTGGTGCTGCTGCACGGCTGGATGATGAACGGTGACGCGATGCTGCCGTGGTCGCTGCAATTGGCGCAGTCGGGCTACCGCGTGGTCACCATCGACCTGCGCAATCACGGTCATTCCGGCGCCGGCCCGTCCGGTTACGGGACATTCGAATCGGATGATGTGGTCGATGTCATCGCTGCGCTGAGGGCACGCGGGGAGGTGGTCGGGCCGCTGTATCTTTTCGGCGTTTCCTACGGCGCCGCCACCGCGCTGTTCACCGCCGACAAGCTCGGCGACCAGGTCACCGGCGTGGTGGCGATGGAATCCTTCGCCAATGCCGGCGATGCGATCCGCAGCATGATCCCGCACCTGATGTCGCTGCAGCCGACCGCCTGGAAGGCGCAGGCCATGGCCGCCTATGGGCGCTGGCGCTACGGTGGGCAGGATATCGACCAGGTGATCGCCGCCGCCAGCCAGCGCCTGGATCTGGACCTGGACCATGTCGATGTCACCCGCGCGCTGGCGGACAGCCGCGCTTGCGTGCTGCTGCTGCACGGCCAGGACGATCAGCATGTGCCGGTCGGGCAGGGCCGTCGCCTGGCCGCCGCCAGCCCGCGCGTGCACTACATCGAGATGCGGGGCGAAGACCACATCACCCTGCCGCTGCGCGTGGATCTGCTGGCCGGCGTGGTGGATGACTGGCTGGCGCACGACGCCCATGCCGGTGGCGACTGCCCGGCGCCGGAACTGCCGGGCGAAGCGGATCTGATGGCGATGCAGGCAGCCCAGGCCGACGCACCGCAGGGATGAACTCCCGGTAGTGCCGGCCGCTGGCCGGCTCCACGCGATCGTCCAGCATCCATGAGAGCCGGCC
>NZ_JASCOO010000184.1:0-2283 GCF_029959485.1 Stenotrophomonas sp. PS02301 | reverse complement strand
GCCGGCTGCTGGCCGGCACTGCGCCCACGCTCGGTTCATGCGGAGCCGGCCAGCGGCCGGCACTACCGGGCGGGGCAATCGGCGTTTACGACAACGTCCGCCCGCCATCCACGCGCAGCGTGTGCCCGGTGACGAACGCGGCCTCGGTGGCCAGCCAGTACACCGCCTCGGCGATCTCCTCCACCGTGCCGGTGCGGGCCAGCGGCGTGCGCGCCAGCAGCGCCTGCCGGGCGAAATCGTCCTTGCCCTGTTCCGGCCACAGGATGGCCCCAGGGGCGACCGCGTTGACCCGTATCTTGGGCGCCAGCTCCAGCGCCAGTGAGCGGGTGACCATTTCCAGGGCTGCCTTGGCGGCCGCGTACACCGGGTGGTCGCGCATCGGCTGGGTGCCGTGCAGATCGGTCAGGTTGACGATGCTGCCCTGCTGGCGGCGCAGGTGCGGCGCGGCGGCCTGGGCCAGCAGCAGCGGCGCGCGCGCATTGACCGCGAACAGGTCGTCCCACTGCGCGGCGGTGATCTGGCCGAGCAGGGTGGGGTAGAAGTTGGAGGCATTGTTGACCAGCGTGTCCAGCCGGCCGAACTGGGCCACGGTCTGGTCGATCAGGTCGGGCAGGGCATCGGCATCGCGCAGATCCGCCTGAAGGGCCAGCACGCTGCCCGGCCGCAGCATGTCCATGTCGAAGGCCATCTGCTGCAGCTCGGTGGTGGAGGTGTGGGCATGCAGCACCACCGACCAGCCACAGGCGTGGAACTGGCGGGCGATGGCCGCGCCGATCCGGCGCGCGCTGCCGGTGATCAGCGCCACGGGCGCGGTATCGGTCATCGGGGGTACTCCCTGCTCAGGCTATGCTGTGCATTGTCACCGCAATCGCCCGCGCCATGCATTCCCCACTGCCCACCCCCGAATCCGACGCCCTGGCCCACAGCGACGAGCTGGCTGCGGCGCTGCGTGCTGAAATCCTCGCCAACGGCGGCGCGATGCCGTTCTCCCGTTTCATGGAGCTGAGCCTGTATACCCCCGGTTGGGGCTATTACAGCGCCGGCGCGAGCAAGTTCGGTGCCGCCGGCGATTTCACCACCTCGCCGGAGATCGGCGCGCTGTTCGCCGCGACCCTGGCCAATGCGATTGCCCCGGTAATGCAGCAGCTCGGCCCGGAAGCGCGTTTCATGGAAGTCGGTGGCGGCAGCGGCGCGTTCGCCGAAGTGCTGCTCAAGCGCATGCTGGAACTGGACGCACTGCCTGAACGCTACGCGATCCTGGAGCCCAGCGCGGACCTGCGCGAGCGCCAGCGCGAGCGCCTGGAAAAGGCGCTGATCCCGCCGGTGTTCGCCCTGGTGGAATGGCTGGACCGCCCGTTCGATGACGACTGGGACGGCATGGTGTTTGCCAATGAAGTGATCGATGCCTTGCCGACGCCGCGCTTCCTCGCGCGCGATGGCATGGTCTACGAGGAAACCGTCGAACTGGATGCGCAGGGCGCCTTCGTGCGCGGGGCGCAGCCGGCCGATGCGATGCTCACCGCGGCGGTGCGGCATGTGGAGCACTACCGTCAGAAGCCCTTCGCCGATGGGTACCGTTCCGAACTGCTGCCGCAGCTGCCGTACTGGATCCAGGCGATCGCCGGCGGCCTGAAGCGCGGCGCGATGTTGTTCGTCGATTACGGCTACCCGCGCAACGAGTATTACCAGGACGACCGCGACGACGGCACGGTGCGCGCGTTCTATCGCCACCACGTGCACAACGATCTGTACCGCTGGCCGGGCCTGCAGGACCTGACCGCCTCGGTGGATTTCACCGCGTTGGCCGAGTCGGGCACCGGGGCGGGATTCGAACTGGCCGGTTACTGCACGCAGGCCAGTTTCCTGCTCGGGAACGGGCTGGATACGCTGCTGGAGAAAGCCGACGCGCGCACCGACGAGATCGGCCGCGTACGCCTGCGCGATCAGGTGAAAAAGCTGACGCTGCCGACCGAGATGGGCGAGCGCTTCCAGGTGATGGGCTTCCAGCGCGATGTCGATTTCGAACCCGCCTTCGAACTCGGCGATCTGACCTGGCGTCTGTAAGGTGGCGGCGACACCCGTGCTTAAACCGCTGCGCTGGCCACGGTTCTGGCTGGCGCTGTGGTGGCTGGCGGTGCTGGGCACGATCGTGGTCTGCCTGATCCCGCCGCCGCCGATCCCGTTGCCGGAAAACAGCGACAAGGTCGAGCACTTCCTCGCGTATTTTCTGCTGGCCGCATCCGCCGTGCAGATCTACCAGCGTCGCGCGGCCCTGGTCTGGGC
>NZ_JASCOO010000183.1:0-2530 GCF_029959485.1 Stenotrophomonas sp. PS02301 | reverse complement strand
AATTTGTTTTAAACGGCTTTAGGGGGGGGGGAGGGGGTAGATGCCCTTCCCGACCCGTCACACGGGGTGGGCGCACGCCCACCGCTGAGGACATCCTGCGGTGGGCGCGAGCCCACCCTAAAGCGAGAAGAGTTTCATGAGCACCATCCGTTGCGACATCGTCAGCGCCGAGCAGGAAATCTTCCGTGGTGAGGCGACCCTGGTCGTGGCCACCGGTGAGCTGGGTGAGCTGGGCATCGCGCCCAAGCATGCCCCGCTGATCACCCGCCTGAAGCCGGGCAAGGTGGTGGTGACCACGCCGAGCGGCGAGCAGATCGACTTCGCCATCTCCGGCGGCATTCTCGAAGTGCAGCCGCAGGTCGTGACCGTGCTGGCCGACACCGCGATCCGTGCCCAGGACATCGACGAAGCCTCGGTCCGCAAGGCCAAGGAAGAAGCCGAGCGCATCCTGGCCAACCGTGGTGAAGCAATGGAAGTGGCCGAAGCGCAGCAGCGCCTGGCGGAAGTGTCCGCCCAGCTGCAGGCGCTTGAGCGCCTGCGCAAGAACCTCAAGCACTAAGCGGGGCGGCGCGACGGCGCCATCCGCGAAGGGGAAAACGCCGGCTTGCCGGCGTTTTTTTTGCCTGCCTCCCGGTACGCCGGATCAGCGGAAGATCAGGGTCCGCATCAGCAGGAACGACAGACCGGCCAGTGCGCCTTCGACCAAGGGTTTGGCCAGCCACGCATAGCGTAGCCCCATGTGCTCGGCCGCCAGCGTCACCAGCAGCGTGCTGATCGCGGTCAGCACCGCCCACAGCAGCAGGAAGCGCACGAACCGCGGCCAGCCCAGACGGTGTTCACCATCGTGGGCGAACGTGTAGCGGCCGTTGAGCCAGAAGCCGAGCAGCATGCCGCTCACGCGCCCCAGCAGGTTGCCGGGTGCGGCTGGCATTCCCAATGCGGTGGCAGCCACGAACACGGCCCAGTCCAACACCAGCTGGATCAGGCCCACGACGAGATAGCGGCTGCCTTGGCGGAGGAGACTCACGTGCACTCCGGGTGCGGACAATCCCACATGTTAACGAGCGTCGCACTAGAATTCCCATCAACGATTCCCGGAACGTGATCTACCCATGACCCAGCCCCTGCACGTGATCATCCTGGCCGCCGGCGCCGGCAAGCGCATGAAATCCGCTCTTCCCAAGGTGCTGCAGCCGATCGCCGGCCGCCCGATGCTCGCCCACGTCATCGACACCGCACGCCAGCTGCAGCCTGAAGCGATCCACGTGGTGTACGGCCATGGCGGCGAAGCGGTGCGCCAGGCATTCGCCGATCAGCCTGACCTGCGCTGGGCCGAGCAGGGCGAGCAGCTGGGTACCGGGCATGCCGTGCTGCAGGCCATGCCGGAAGTGCCGGATGCGGCAACCGTTCTGGTGTTGTACGGCGATGTGCCGTTGATCCGCGGCGAGACGCTGCGCCACCTGCTGTCGCAGCCGGGCCGCCTGGCCGTGCTGGTGGCCGAGGTGGCTGATCCGACCGGCTATGGCCGCATCGTGCGCAATGCCGAGGGCAAGGTCGGCGCGATCGTCGAACAGAAAGACGCCAGCGACGAACAGCGCAGCATCCGCACCATCAATACCGGCATCATCACCGCCGAATCCACGGCACTGCGCCGTTGGTTGTCCCAGCTCTCCAATGCGAATGCGCAGGGCGAGTACTACCTGACCGACATCTTTGCCGCGGCAGCCAGCGATTACACCCCGGCCGAGATGGCGTTCGTGCAGGATCCGCAGGATGCCGAGGGTGCCAACGACCCGTGGCAGCTGGCCCAGCTCGAACGCGCCTGGCAGCTGCGTGAAGTGCGTGCACTGTGCGCCCAGGGGGCGCGCGTACTGGACCCGGCACGGCTGGATATCCGTGGCACGGTGACCGTGGGCAGTGACGTGCAGATCGACGTCAACGTGATCCTGGAAGGTCGCGTGGTGCTGGGCGACGGCGTCAGCATCGGCGCGTTCACCCGGCTCAAGGATGTCAGCCTGGCCGCGGGCACCGTGGTCAAGCCGCACTGCGATCTGGACGGGGTGATCAGCGAAGGCGCGGCGGAGATCGGTCCGTTCGCCCGGCTGCGTCCGGGTACCGTCCTCGCGGAGGGCGCGCACGTCGGCAACTTCGTGGAAACCAAGAAGGTCGTGCTCGGCGCGGGCAGCAAGGCCAACCACCTCACCTACCTGGGTGATGCAGTGATCGGCAGCAAGGTCAACATCGGCGCCGGCACGATCACCTGCAACTACGACGGCGTGAACAAGTCACAGACCACCATCGGTGATCGTGCCTTCATCGGCTCCAACAGTTCGCTGGTGGCGCCGGTCGTCATCGGTGAAGGCGCTACCGTGGCGGCTGGTTCGGTGATTACCCGCAGCGCAGCGGCGGACAAACTGACCGTCGCACGTGCCCGCCAGGAAACCATCGATGGCTGGAAGCGCCCCACGAAGAAGTAGTGCCGGCCGCTGGCCGGCAACCAGGCAATCCCGGGTTCACGACGGTGCCGGCC
>NZ_JASCOO010000182.1:0-2829 GCF_029959485.1 Stenotrophomonas sp. PS02301 | reverse complement strand
GCGACCAGCGGAACCGGCCAGCGGCGGCCAGCGGGCGCCACCAGCCGGGCCGCGCCTACGGCCGGCCGCGGCCGCGGCCGCGCACGGGCGGCCTGCGCCGCTGCCAAGCCACCGTCGTTGACCAGCCGCGCGCTCAGCGCCAGCGTGCCACCGGCCAGCACCCGGTCGCTGCTCGCCTGCAGCTGCAGCGCGATCGGGCTGTTGGGTTCGAGTACCTGCACCGCGTAGCGGCCTTGGGCCTGCGTGCTCTGCAGCCGGTAGCTGCCTGCCGCGGAGGTGGCGCCCGTGCGGACCATCGCCGTGCCCGGGCCGACCGACATCCCCGCCGCACGCAGTTGCTGGTCATCGACCACCTTGTCCACCGCCAGCGCACCGGAAGCATCACGCACCTGCCATTGGGTGGTATCCAGCGCACGGGCGCCCTGCACGGGGCTGACCTGGATCACCGCATCGGGCGCGGTCAGCGGCAACGCCAGGCCCTGTTGCAGCGCCGGTGCATCCACCATCTCCCAGTAGCTGCGGCTGCTGGCCATGAAGGTCGGTGCGGGGGTCAGTACCTGGGCTGGATCCAGCGCCCAGGCAAAGCTCAACGGCGCCTGCTCCACCGGTCCGGCCGGCAAGGGCGCACGCTCTACCGCACGTGGCACCTGGTCACTGGCGCGGGCGGCCAGCAGCGGCTGTGCCGCCTGCAGTGGCAGCGCTGCCAGCGCGGCGAGCAGGGCCGCCGCGATCGTCGTCTGTCGCATCATCGGGGGGCTCCTCACAGGGTCAGGTCGTTGCGCAGGATCGTGCCCAGGCCGAAGCACTCGCGCCGGCTCTGGTTGTGGCTGAGTGGCTCGGCGCCTTTGGTGCGCTGCGTGTCGGTGAACCAAGTGGTGCCGGCCGCCTTCTGGCTGCTGCACTCCAGGAAACCGTCCGAGCAGCTGCTCAACCAGTTCTGGGTGAACTCCAGGCCCACGTTCTGCGCATAGCCACCGCAGTAACTGTTGCTGTCCCACACCGCCGATTCCACATCCGAGCCGACCACTGCGCGAAACGGCTTGGGCAATGCAGGCCGGCCGGCCGTGCCGTACAGGTTCTGCGCGTTGTAGGTGGCCATGTGGCCCACCTGCTGCTGGCGCACGGCATCGCTCTTGTAGCCCAGCAGCCAGCCCACCGAGGTTTCGAACATGTTGCCGTTGAGCACCGCGTCGGCCAGCGGGGTACCGGCCGAGGACGGTGCCAGTGCGGTGACCTTGCTGACCGTCTGGATGATCTTCGGGTAACGGCTGTCATAGGTGGGGTTGGAGAGGATCCAGCGCACCACGTTGCCGCCGTTGGAATGGGTGATCACCACCAGCCTGGTGATGCCACGGGTGTTGATGAAGCTGGTCAGCTGCCCCGCCAGACAACCGGCCGCTTCGGGCGTCCACATGTACTGCTCGAAATCGCAGTTGATGACGGTGTAGTTGCTGCTGTTGGGCAGCCCGAGGCGCACCGTATCGATGATGCCCGGCTGCCAGTAGTCCGCGCGCGCATCGGTCTGTTTGCCGGTGCCGTGCACGAACGCCACCCCCACTACATCGGCCGCGTGCACCGTGCCGCACGCCAGCATCAGACCCAGGGCGAGACCGCCCCCCCACCTTCCCGCGTTGCTTCGCATCCGCTGTCTCCTTGCTGATGATCCCCCTGATGACCGGCGCTGCCGCGTTGCCATGGGTGCATGTATCCATGGAGATATGACGAACGATGGCGCCTTCGATGACGCTATGTCGTGCGACCCATGAAATCCGTGAACCAGTCGCGGGTTTCCGTCATCCGGGGCACGGCCATGCCGGATCTGGCCGGATGACAAACGGCCGCTGTCGTTGCCAGAGGAAGCTGCGATCATGCGGCTCTCCCTCTTCGAGACCTCCCGATGTCGTCGTCCCTGCGCTCCGCTGCCGTTCGCCCGATGCTGGTGACCGCCCTGCTCGCCGCCCTCGCCGGCTGTTCGTCAACGGCCGCACCTCGCACCACGCCGGTGGAAGCCTCGGTCACCACCAAGGCCGTCGGCTACCTGCAGAGCACGGCCGTGCCGGACAGCCTGGCACTGGTACCGGCGCCGCCGGCCGCCGGCTCGGCCGGCTTCGCACTGGACGAACAGGTCAGCCGTGAAGCCCGTGCCCTGCGCGGCAGCCCGCGCTTCGAGCAGGCCCACCGCGACGCCGAGCTCGCCTTCCCGGCCGGTGCCAACCAGTTCTCCTGCGCGATCGATGTCGACGTGGATGCGGTGAAGACGCCGGCCCTGTACCGCCTGCTGGAACGCAGCCGGATCGATGCCAGCGCGGCCACCCGCACGGCGAAGAAGCACTACCAGCGCGCGCGGCCGTTCATGGTCAATGGTGAGCCCACCTGCTCGCCCGAAGACGAGCAGGACCTGCGCGGCAACGGCTCATATCCGTCCGGCCACACCTCGATCGGTTGGGCCTGGGCCCTGATCCTCTCGGAGATCGCCCCCGACCGCGCCGATGCGATCCAGGCACGCGGCCGCAACTACGGCGAGAGCCGTCTGGTCTGCAACGTGCATTGGCAGAGCGACATCCTGGAAGGCCGTTTCATGGGCGCCGCCGCCGTGGCACGCCTGCATGACAATGCCGCGTTCAACAGCGACCTGCTGGCCGCACGCAGGGAGATCGCCGCGGCACGCAAGTCGGGGCAGCATTCCGCGCGGGATTGTGCGGCTGAAGAAGCGGTGCTGAAGGTGCGCCCGGCGAGCGCGTTGTAAGGCGGCGCCACCTGTCGATGGCATTGTGGGTAGTGCCGGCCGCTGGCCGGCTCTCCGCGATCTCGATCAGGACGATGCAGAGC
>NZ_JASCOO010000181.1:0-3217 GCF_029959485.1 Stenotrophomonas sp. PS02301 | reverse complement strand
GGCCAGCGCTCCCGCGCTGGCCGCCACCCAGACCGATACCGCGCGCCTGGAGTGGCGCGATGACAGCCACCACCTGGTGGTGGATGCCCGGGATGGCATCGTGCGCGTTACCACCACCGAGCCAAGCACCTATTTCGGCGTGCGCAGCGGCGATCGGATTCTGCGTGTGGATGGCCAGCCCGTCCGGCGCATGGCCGACCTCACCCATGCACTGGTCGGCAACAAGGCCACCCGGGTGCCCGTCGTCGTGCTGCGCAAGGGCGACCAGGTGACCGTCGATGTCAACACCGCCGCCTGGAGCGACGTCCTGGCAGTGCAGACCCCGCCCATCCCCCAGGCGCCTGGCGCCGGCAACTGAGCCAAGCGCGCCGGGCCATCTGCCCCTTGGCCCGGCGCTCCGGTACTCTTGATTCCACTTCCGGCCCTACGCTGACGCATGCCCTCGATCCTGATCATTGACGACAACGCCAGCGTCGGCACCGCCCTAGACGTGCTGTTCTCGCTGCACGACATCGAGGCGCTGCATGCGATCTCGCCCGAACAAGGGCTGGCGATCCTGGAACAACAGCCGGTGGATCTGGTGATCCAGGACATGAACTTCACCGAAGACACCACCTCCGGCGAAGAAGGCGAAGCATTGTTCCAGCAGATCCGCGCGCGCCATCCGGATCTGCCGGTGATCCTGTTGACCGCCTGGACACATCTGAGCAGTGCGGTCGATCTGGTCAAGGCGGGCGCCGCGGACTACCTGGCCAAGCCATGGGACGACCGCAAGCTGCTGATCACGGTCAACAACCTGCTGGAGCTGTCGGAAACCCGCCGCGAACTGGACCGCCGCCGCGACCGCGAGCAACGGGATCGCTCGGCGCTGGAGGCCCGCTACGATCTGCGCGGCGCCGTGGTGGCCGATCCGGCCAGTGAGCGTGTGGTCAACCTGGCCTGCCAGGTGGCACGCTCGGCACTGCCGGTACTGATCACCGGCCCCAACGGCGCAGGCAAGGAGAAGATCGCCGAGATCATCCAGGCCAACTCGCTGGTAGCCAAGGGGGCGTTCGTCGCGCTCAACTGCGGCGCGATTCCGTCCGAGCTGATCGAGGCGGAGTTGTTCGGTGCCGAGGCCGGTGCCTACACCGGTGCCAACAAGGCACGCGAAGGCAAGTTCGAGGCCGCCGATGGCGGCACCCTGTTCCTGGATGAGATCGGCAATCTCTCTGCCAGTGGACAGATGAAACTGCTGCGCGTGCTGGAAACCGGCCGCTTCGAACGACTGGGCTCCAACCGCGAGCGGCAGGTCAAGGTGCGCGTCATCAGTGCGACCAACGCCGATCTGCCCGCGATGATCCGCGATGGCCAGTTCCGCGAGGATCTCTACTACCGCCTCAATACCGTCGAGCTGGCGCTGCCACCGCTGGCCGAGCGGCCCGGCGACATCCTGCCGCTGGCCGAACGCTTCCTGGACAGTGGCAAGCCACTGTCCACCGCTGCGGCCACCGCGCTTCAGCGGCATCCCTGGCCGGGCAATGTGCGCGAGCTGCGCAACGTGCTGCAGCGCGCCCAACTGTTCGCCACCGGACCGCGCATCGAGGCAGGCGACCTCAACCTGCCGCGCGCCGCGGCCCCGCGCGCGGCCAGCCCGACCGTGGACCCGGACCGCAGCCGCATCGAAACCGCGCTGGCCCACAACCACGGCATCATCGCCCAGACGGCGGCCGAGCTCGGGCTCAGCCGCCAGGCGCTGTATCGGCGCATGGACCGTTACGGCATCCCGCGCGAATGAAGCGGCGCTCGTTCACCTTCCGGCTGTTCCTGCGCCTGCTGCCGGTGCTGGCACTGGCGGCTGCATTTCCGTGGTATCTGGCGTTCTGGCTGGACCATGGCTGGGCGGTTACGTGCATCTCGGTTGTCGTGCTGCTGGCGCTGATGTGGTGGAGCCTGCGCCGCGCGACGGCGCCGATCCGCTCATTGCTGCGCGCCCTGTCCGGCACCACCAGCAGCTACCGCGACGGCGAATACAACTTCGGCATCTATTGGCCCTCAAATGATGAGCTGGGCGATCTGGTCCAGGCCCACCGCGAACTCGGCGATGTGCTGCGTGCGCAGCGCCAGGACCTGGTCCAGCGCGAGCTGCTGCTGGACACCATGGTGCAGAACACGCCGGTGTCGATGCTGTTGCTGGCGCACGGCGGCGACGGCGTGCAGCGCGTGGTGTTCTCCAACCTGGCGGCGCGCAAGCTGCTGCACAACGGTTGGAAGCTGGAAGGCCAGCGCATGGACGACGTCATGGCGACGATGCCGATCGAGCTGCGCGATGCCATCGCCCGCGGGGGCGACAGCCTGTTCGCGGTGCGCGGGGAAGGCCAGGACAATGATGATGAACGTGATGAAGACGACGAGCAGATCTATCACCTGTCCCGCCGCAACTTCCATCTCAACGGCCGCCCGCACGACCTGCTGTTGATCCGCCTGCTGACCGCTGAGCTGCGCCGTCAGGAAGTGCAGACCTGGAAGAAGGTGATCCGGGTGATCAGCCACGAGTTGAACAATTCGCTGGCCCCGATCGCCTCGTTGGCGCATTCCGGTGGCGAGCTGGTCCGGCGCGGCAAGACGGAACGGCTGGAAGAAGTGTTCACTACCATCGAAGAGCGCGCCCGCCACCTGGAAGGGTTCATCCGGGGCTACGCGCGCTTCGCCAAGCTGCCGCAGCCGCAGTTGCAGACCGTGCAGTGGAACCTGTTCCTGACCGGCCTTCAGCACCAGATCCCGTTCCGCATGACCGGAATTCCCGATGATCTGCACAGCCGGGTGGACATCGCCCAGCTCGGGCAGGCGCTGTTGAACCTGCTCAAGAACGCGCACGAGGCGTGTGCCGACGCCGAACCGCCCACCGATGACGTGGAGGTGCGCCTGACCCGCCTGCCGCAGTGGTTGCGGTTGGAGGTGCTCGATCGCGGCAAGGGCATGAATGAGGCCGTGCTGCAGAATGCGCTGATGCCGTTCTATTCCACCAAGCGCAACGGGACCGGATTGGGCCTGGCGCTGACCCGGGAGATCGTGGAAGCCCATGGCGGCCGGATCTCGCTGCAGAACCGCCGCGAAGGCGGCCTGTGCGTGGCGATCTTCCTGCCCGCGGGTTGAGGCAGCACGCCCGGTCGTGCCGGCCGCTGGCCGGCACCGTCGTGAACCCGGGATTGCCTGGTTGCCGGCCAGCGGCCGGCAC
>NZ_JASCOO010000180.1:0-3244 GCF_029959485.1 Stenotrophomonas sp. PS02301 | reverse complement strand
GGCGGGACCGTTGTGCCGCATGGATGCGGCTCACGAGCCCCCATGGATGGGTTTACGGCGCGCCCCGCGAACCCACACACCCCCGACCAGCCCACGGACAGCCGGCGCTGACGCGCTTCAGAGTCAGAGAGAAGCCAACAAAAAACCCGCTGCACAAGCAGCGGGTTCTCGATGTCGCCACTAAGTGGCTGACAAGAGCAACATCAGAACTTGTAGTTCACGCCCAGCATGTACGTGCGGCCCCACTCCACGTACTCCAGCGGACGATCCTTCGTGCCAGCGTAGGTGCGATACGGCTCGTTGGTCAGATTGCTTCCCTGCAGCAACAGCGTCAGCCCATGCAGACTGCTGCTGTCGGCGAACGTATAACTGACCTGCGCATCCGTCACGTTCTCACCGACCACATAACGCAGCGTCCGGTTGCCGTTGAAGTTGCCGATCTCACCGATGAAATCCGAACGACGGCGCTGGCTCACGCGGGCCTCGAACCCACTGCGCTCGTAGTACGCGGTGAAGTTGTACACGCGTTCGGACAGGCCCGGCAGGCTGATCGGATCGCTGCCCACGCTGGAGGCGCTTTCCGGATCCAGGATCTTGATGTCACTGTCGTTGAACGTCGCACTGGCCTGCACGCCGAAGCCACGCAGGCTCTCCGTCAGCATCCCCAGCGGGAACGAGGCGGTCAGCTCCAGGCCCTTCAGCTTGCCACCCTGGCCGTTCTGCGGGGCCGAGAACGTACCGGTCGGCAGGACCGGGACGATCAAGCCCGGCGGCGGTACGTAGCTGGCCAGCAGGTCGCTGAAGTCGTAGTCGTCGCGCGACTGCGTGTAGACGTAGGACTTGAGATCCTTGAAGAACACCGCGGCCGCCACATACGCTTTTTCGCCGAAGTACTTTTCGTAGGACAGATCGATCGCATTGGCGCGCCACGGATCCAGCAGCGGGTTGCCACCGCTGCCGCCGGGCTTGCCGGTGGCGGCGTCCACGCCGAACTCCAGGCCGGCACGCATCTGGTCCACGCGCGGGCGTGCCACCTGCTTGGCCATGGCGAAACGCAGCGTCTGCTGGTGCGGGAACATGAAGGCCAGGTTCAAGCTCGGCAGCCAATCGGTGTAGGTCTTGCCGTCATCGATCGGCAGGATGTTCTGGCCGTCCGGACGCGAGCGGTCGAAGTAGTTGGACTGCGAGCTCTGGTCAGTGCGCACCATCTGTACGCCGATGTTGCCGCGCAGGCCCACCTCGCCCAGATCGGTGTTGATGTTGGCGCGGATCCAGGCGGTGCTGGTCTTTTCCTGCACCGTCCAGGCCTTGGGAATCAGGTAGTCCAGGTTGGTGACCGGGTTGAAGACCATGTAGCGGTCCACCGCAGCCGGGACGTTCCAGGCCGGGATGTAGCCGATACCGGCGAAGCCCAGGTTGACCGGTGCGTACTGCAGGTCACCGGCGATGTTGGCATCGCCCTGGTCGCCGAGCAGGATGTTGCCCTCGGCCTGGGTCTTGTCCTTGCGGCGGTCGGCGTAGTTCACGCCCACGTCCACATCGGAGAACCACGGCAGCGAATCGGGCATCGCGAAGGTGGCCTGCAGGCGGGCACCCTTCAGGCGGTCTTCGACCATCGGCACCTTGCCGTAGCCGGAGCCGTAGATGGTGTTGGTCAGGAACAGCGCGTCCGGGTTGGAATAGTCCAGGCCCGGGCTGATCTGCGAGAACCCGTCCGGCTTGACCACCACCCCGACCGAATCCAGCTGCGGCATCGGCGTGAGCTGCAGGTTGTTCTCCAGGTTCAGTTCGTTGCGCGTGGCCTTGGAGTAGTTCACATCGGCGACTACCTTGACGCGTTCGAAGTTGAACTCGTTGTTCCAGCCGAACGCGTCGATCTTGTCCTTGCGCTTGTTGTACATGCCGCGCACCAGCGGATACACGCCGGTCGCCACGCCGCCGGCGAAGGTGCCATCGGCGTTGATCTGCGGGTTGGTGATCAGCAGGCCCGGGGTATAGCCGCCGTTGTAGTTGCTGAGGTTGACCTCGAACTGGTTGGCAGTATCGATCTGCTCGGCTTCGGTGTGGAACGCATCCAGGGTGCTGGTCCACACGTTCGACGGGCGGAACTGCACGGTGGCCATCACGCCGTCACGCTCGTTGTTGCCGGTGCGGCGCAGCGCCTTGATGCCGTCGGAAAACACCGTGCCCGGGGCCAGGCCGGGGCGATTGCCCTGGTCGGTCTGCTCGGTGGTCCACGGCTCGTACAGGCCCACCTGGTTTTCCTGGATGGGCATGTCGCTGTGCGCGTAGCCGATCGAGATGCCCAGCGTGTTGTCCAGGAACTGGTCGATGTAGCTGGCGCTGAAGCGGTTGCCGTACGGGTCGACGTTGGCGGCCTTGCCCAGCGAGCTCTTCTGGTAGCGGCCGCTGATGGCGATCACGCGCTCGGCGAAGCTCAGCGGGCGCACGGTCTGCATGTCGATGGTGCCCGACAGGCCCTGGCCGACCAGCGCTGCATCCGGGGTCTTGTACACGGTCACGCCGTTGACCAGTTCCGAGGGGTACTGATCGAACTCGACGCTGCGGTTGTCACCGGTGCTGACCACTTCGCGCCCGTTGAGCAGGGTGGTGGCGAAGTCCGGCGACAGACCGCGCACGCTGATCACCTGGGCGCGGCCGGCCACACGCTGGGCGGCCAGACCGGGCAGGCGGCCCAGCGATTCGGCGATGCTCACGTCGGGCAGTTTGCCGATGTCCTCGGCCGAAATCGCTTCGACCACCGAAGTGGCGTCCTGCTTGATCGCGATCGCGTTCTCGATGCCGCGGCGGATGCCGGTGACCTGGACGGTGTCCAGATTGGTTGCCGCCGTGCCGGTCGGTGTGGTGGTGGTACTGGGTTCGGCGGTCTGCGCCGACGCCATCAACGGCGTCAGGGCGACGGCCAGCGCGAGACTCAGCGCGCTGCGCTTGCGGTTCAACATTTTCCCCTCCCAGGCAATGTTGCCAATCGATTTTTTGGTTGCCCGGAGGACCCGGGAGCGTCATGGCGCGGTGGCCGTTGACTGCGTGGCTATGGTAGGCAGCGCATCGGCTGCGGGAATCACCCTGCATACGTATTCAATGACGTTTGCAGCGTTGGAAGCGATTACAGGCGCGTTATCGCAGTCGCGCTGCTGCGCCACGTTCTGCCATGCAACCGTCGATGGTAGTGCCGGCCGCTGGCCGGCATCCCCGGGATGCCATGCAGATGCAGGAGCCGGCC
>NZ_JASCOO010000017.1:0-62869 GCF_029959485.1 Stenotrophomonas sp. PS02301 | reverse complement strand
GGCCGGGGGCCGGGGCGGCGCCGCCGCGGCGGCCCGGGCGCGCCCCCCCCCCCCCCCCCCCCCCCCCCCCCGCAGGGTTACATCCAGCCTGGAACCACGAACAGCAGCCACGCCAGCAACGGGCCGAAGGCGACGACCAGACCGCTGTAGACCAGGAAGCGGCGGAACAGCGCTTCGCGCTCTTCCTTCGCGGCCGAGGCCACGACCAGCGCACCGTTGGTGGAGAACGGGCTCACGTCCACTACGGTGGAGGAGATCGCCAAGGCGCAGATCACCCCCGCAGCGCTCAGATGCCCCTGCATCAGGAACGGCACGGCCAGGGGAATCGTGGCGCCCAGCACCGCCGCCGAGGACGCGAACGCCGACACGATGCCGCCGACATAGCAGACCAGCAGCGCACCCAGCAGGGGGATGCCGATCGCCCCCACGCCATGCCCGATGTAATCCACCGCGCCGGCCTGCTGCAGCACGGCCACGTAGGTGACCACGCCGCTGATCAGCAGCACGGTCGACCAGCTGATGCCATCCACCGCGCCCTTCTGTGAGTTCGGCGAGAGCAGGGCCAGCACCACCGCGACGGTGATCGAGACCAGGCCGACGTTGAGGTTGTAGACCAGTGCGGCGATGCCCAGGCCCAGCAGGCCGATCAGGGTGAACACGCGCTCACGGTTGATGCGCACGTCATCCAGCGCGTCCGGATCATTGGAGAGCGTGCCACCACCGGCCGAGACCAGGGCACCGTGACCTTCGATCGCAAACTGGCGTGAGGAGGCCTGGCTGCCGGCGACCAGCGGTTCGGTCGCCGTCGGTGCGCGACGCATCAGCGCCAGCCCGCCAAAGGCGAAGAAGCAGATGATGCCCATCAGCAGGTTGAAGCCCAGGCTGGTCAGGAACACGGCCATTTCCGTGACTTCCAGGCCGGCCTTCTGCACCACCTGGTTGGTGATGCCGCCATACACGCTGATCGGCGAGAAGCCACCGGCCTGCGCGCCATGGATCACCAGCAGGCCCATCATCAGCGGGTTGATCTTGTACTGCTTGGCAAAGCGCAGCGCGACCGGACCGATGATCGCCACCGCGGCCGGGCCGAGCGCGCCGAAGGCGGTCAGCACCGCGGTGACCACGAACATCACCCACGGGATGGCCACGATGTGCCCGCGCACGGCCTTGACTGCCCAATGCACGAGCAGATCGATGGTGCCGTTCTTCTGTGCGATGGCGAACAGGTAGGTGATGCCGACCAGGGTCAGGAACAGGTCGCCCGGGAAGCCGGCCAACACCTCCTTGCCCTCCATCCCGACGAACAGGCCGCCGATGATGAAGGCCAGCGCGAAGGCCACCGCACCCATGTTGATGGGCAGCGCGGTGGCCACGATGAACATGATCACCAAGCCGATGATCGTTGCGATTTGCGGACTCATGCGCCCTCCCGAGACACTTGATACGCGTGCAGCATGATGGCGACCCGCCATCCGGGGTTACGTGGTGCTGCGGTTACCGGCAGACCTTCATGCGCGTGCGCATGCACCGTCCACCCACTCCAGAACGCCCTCCAGCGTCTGGAAATCCTCCACGGAACGCGCCTCGAGCTGCGGATGCAGCTCGCGTGCACGACGGCTCAACGCCGCGCCCGGGCCCAGTTCCAGAAATACGCGCCCACCGCGCTCGACCGCCTGCTGCAGCACGGTCTGCCACTGCACGGACTGGGCGATCTGCGCCGACAAGGTGCTCACGACACGCCCAACATCGCTGACCAGGCGGCCGTCGATGCCGGCCAGCAGGCGCAGATGGGGGGCGTGCAGTGGCAGTGCGCGCAACGGCTTCTCAAAGCCCTGCGCCGCTGCGGCCAGCAACGGGGTATGCGCGGGCACATCCACTGGCAGCGGGACGGTCCGGGCACCGTGGGCAGCCACGTCGGCGGCGACGGCCTCCAGCCCAGGCCGCAGGCCGCCAACGACCACGTGGTCGGGCCCGTTGACGATGGCCAGGAACACCCCGTGCGTCGCGCACAGATGTGCGATGTGAGCCTCGTCCAGCCCGATCACCGCCAGCAAGCCGGCATCGACCGGCGCTGCAGCGTCCATCAACCGGGCGCGCTCGCGCGACAGCGCCAGACAGGCGGCCGTGTCGAAGCTGCCCGCCACCGCGTGCGCGGCCAGCTCGCCGGCGCTGTAGCCGGCGACGGCGGTGATGGCCGGCAGCTGCGTCTGCAACGCCGCCCAATGTGCCAGCGCCGCGGCGCAGACCAGCGGCTGGGCCACTGCGTTGTGGAAGCGCGACGCATCGGCCGCCATCTGTGCGACGGGTGCGCCGAGCAGCGTGCTGGCCAGATCGAGCACCGGCTGCGCCTGCGCATTCGCGCGCACCCGCTTGAACATATCCGGATGCTGGCCGCCTTGACCGGGGCAGAGCAGGACCAGGCTCATGCGCGCTCCTGCAGGTGCAGGAACCACGCGCAGGCCAGCAGATCGGCGCTGCCGCCCGGGCTGAGTCGACGCGCTTCGAACGCGTCGCACACCGCCCCGAGCCGTGCCCGCCAGCCGGACTCGAGCGCGCCGCCCTCGGCAAGGAAGCGACGTGCCTGCTGCTGTGCAAAAGCCAGCCCGCGTTCGCCGCCGCGATGCAGGAGGTTGAGATCGGTAGTGACCGCGACGAGCGACATCAGTGTCTGCACCATCGCGGTCTGCCGGTCACCGGTGGCGCGCAGGGTGGCCTGCAGGGTGGGCAGGGCCACCTCGCGCAGCAGCGGGAATCCCTGCGCCGCCTGTTCGCGCACGCCGGGCACGCCATGCCGCTGGCGGGCGCGCTGGCCAGGGCTGGTGCTGTTCAACGGTGCGGCGAGCAGCGCGGACGCCCAGTGCCCGCGCACCGCATGACAGACCGCAGTGCCTTGGGGCGCAGCATGCTCGACATGACGCAGACGCGCGGACGCGGCGACCAGCAGGCCGAGACTGAAGATCGCGCCGCGATGGGTGTTGATGCCACCCGTCGCCCGCAGCATTGAGGCTTCCGCCTCGATGCCGAGCATGCGCAGATCATCGAACGGCACGTTGTGCGCACCGGCGGCGGCGACCGCCACGAAATAGCCACGCAGCGCGAACAGGCTGCGCAGGAAGGTGGCCGCGTCCATGTCATCGTGGCTGCCGCGGCTCCACGGTGTGACCAACCCGGGTTTGGGGGCGCAGGCCAGTTCGGCATGCAGGCTGGTGATCGCCATCCGGGCCAGCCGATGCGCAGCCGCCGTGGGGGAGGGCGGTGGCAACGGGGCGGGGTGCGGCACGGCGTTCATGCGGCCACCGGCTGCGTGAGCAGGGCATCGCGTGTGGACAACCAGCAGGCGTCATCCGATTTGACGAGGAGGCGGGCGGCACCGCCGGCGTACTCGCGCCAGCTTACGCATCGCCCGCCGGGGAAACGCAGCTCGCCATCGATGCGCAGGCCGTGCTCGCGTTCCCAGCGGCGCATGCGTTCGGTGAGCGCCGCGGCGTGCGTGTGCTCGGTGATCTGCCACAGCAGGTCCAGATCGGAGCCGGCGTGCAGATACGGCAGGCCGGTCAGGCTTTGCCAGGCGAAGCTGCCGAACACGCGGGGCGGTGGGGTGGGCTCGGGCAGGTCGGCCAGCAAGGGAGGCAGCGCATCGCGCCAGGGGGCGGCCAGTGCTTCGGCGACCTCGGGCAGCAACGGCGGCGGCGAGGTGCGCTGCACGTGGGTGCGTTCGATCCGCAGCGACAGCCGCTGGCGCTGCTCGGCCAAGGGCAACGGCACACCCAGCCGCAGCTGATCGCCATCAGTGACCGGATCGCGTCGCGCCACGACGAAGGGCAGGCGTGCTTCGGCCCACGCCCGCAGGCGCGCATCCGCGCCCGGGGTCAGCACCTGCCACGGTGCCTGCGGATCGAGCCAGACCAGGTCGTGGCGGCGCATGGTTCAGGCCTCGCCCGCGGCCACGGCAGCGGCGACATCGCGTGCCAACAGGCGGCCACCACGCTCGGCGCCCCGTTCGCGGCGTTGATCGCCGGTGATCGGCGCCTGCAGCGCCTCCACCAGCGCCTGCGCGAGGTCGCCCTCCCAGACGGCCTCCACTGCGCCCATGCGGACGTAGTTCTCCACGCCCGGCGCGAACACCGGCGAGCTTTGGCTCAGTGCCTGCAGCTTCTCCAGCGGTTGCTTGGTGACGCGGGCCATCGCGCGCAGATCCATCACCCGCACCTGCGCTTCGGGCAGGGCGAAGATGCGATCAGCCATCAGCCCGAACGACAGGAAGCCGCCGCTCACGGACTCGCCATACACCAGGCTGACCAGTGGCGCGCCGCGGCGGCGGGCCAGATCCAACGTGCGCGCCAGGTGCGCGAAGTAACTGTTGATGCCGAGCATTTCATCGCGGCGCGCCAGGCGCTGACCGGCGGTATCCACCAGCATCACGATCGGCCGCTGCGGATATGCGCGGGTGCTGGCGAGCACGGTGGCGGCCAGCGCCAATGCGTGATCGACCCCCACCTCCAGCTTGTTGGCGGTGCCGATCACAGTGACCTCGCCGGCGGCGGTGGTGGCGGTACCGCCCAGCACATCGTCCTCACGGGTAACCGCGTGGCCGAGCGGGAACAGGGCATCGAGCAGGGGCGTCAGTTCCATGGCAGGCCCCGGTCCTTGACGGCGTCAAGGAAGTCAGCGGTCTCCAGCAGCGGCAGCTGCTCGGCATCGGCAATGCCCTGCAGGCGCCAGACCTCCAGGCCATCACGGCAGCCGCCATAGGCGTTGATCCGGGCACCCAGCTGGGCCTGCGCCTGTTCCAGCGCGACCAGCGGATCCTGCGGCTCGGCATGTGTGGTCATCAGCGCCGTGGCGGCATCGGCAAAGGCCTCGATGCGATCCGGCACGAGCTGCACGGCATCGCCGATCAGATAGCGGTGTTTGCCGCCGGTCACGCGCCACACCAGGGCACGGTCACGCGAGTCGAACTCTTCCACGCCGCGCACGGTCTCGATCACTTCCGGGCCGGACAGCGAGAGACGGCCTTCTTCGGACATCACCACCGCCGTGCAGCAGCGGGCAACGATGCCCATGCCACCGAACGCGCCGTTGCCGCTGCCGATCAGGGCGAACACCGGAATGCCGGCGGCGCGCGTGGCCAGTACCGCCCGCATGATTTCGGAAATGGCGATCAGGCCCGCGTTGGCTTCATGCAGGCGCACGCCGCCACTGTCGAGCAGCAGCAGTACCGCCTCTGGACGCACCGCAACGGCACGCTCCAGCAGGCCGGTGAGCTTGGCGCCGTGCACTTCGCCCACGCCGCCGCCCATGAATTGGCCCTGCTGCGCGGCGATCAGCACGCTGCGTCCGTTCAAACTGCCCGTGCCGACCACGATGCCGTCATCGAACGCGCCCGGTTGATCCAGCTGGGCCAGGTGCGGGCTGATGATGCGGCGGGCCGGGCCGACGAACTCGCTGAAGCTGCCGGCATCGAGCAGGCCGTGGATACGCTCGCGGGCATCGGCCTCGTAAAAGCTGTGACTGCTCACGCGGCGTCTCCTTCCTGCAGAGTTTCCAGCGCCTGCTGCAACCGCAGGCTGACCACCGCCGGGGTCGCACCGGCATCGTTGATCGACAACCGCACATTGCGCAGCGGGTGGCGGGCGGCAAAATCGGCCAGCACGGCCTGCCAGATGGTGTCGAAGCCGGTGGCCGAGGTGAGCACCTCGATCTCCATTGCGCCGTCCAGCGGGGTGGGTTCGATCAGCACTTCCAGATTGCCCGAGGCGACCACGCCGACCAGCGCGTGGTGATCTCGCTCGGTGAGATCGTGCTGCCCGGGGAAGCGATAACGCAGGGTTTCCATGGCGTGCCCCTTACCAGTTGCGGAAGCGTTTGGGCGGGTTGTACAACCCACCGGACCAACGCACGAGATCCTTGACCGAGCGCGCGGCGAGCAGGTCGCGGCTGGCATCGCGGGTGCGGATGCCGAGGTCTTCGGGGCGGCGGATGATGCCGCGGTCGCGCAGGTTCTCGACCATCGCGCGGTCGCGGCCCAGGCCGACCGCGGTGTAGCCGGCCACGCCGCGGATCGCCTGTTCGCGTTCCTCCGGGCTGCGGCACAGCAGCAGGTTGGCGATGCCCTCTTCGGTCAGTACGTGGGTGACGTCATCGCCGTAGATCATCACCGGCGGCAGCGGCATCTTGGCGCGCTCGGCCAGGTCCCATGCATCCAGACGCTCCACGAAGGCCGGCGCCATGTGCTCGCGGAAGGTTTCCACCATCTGCACGACCAGCTTGCGCCCGCGCGGCATCTGCCCGGGCAGGGCCGCTTCCTGGCCCGCCTTCAGCCAGGCCGGGCTGGCATGGCGGCGGCCGCGGGCATCCGAGCCCATGTTGGGCGCGCCGCCGAAGCCGGCGATGCGATCACGGGTGGCGGTGGAACTATTGCCCTGCAGATCGATCTGCAGGGTGGAGCCGATGAACATGTCGCAGGCGTACAGCCCGGCGGTCTGCGAGAACGCGCGGTTGGAGCGCATGCTGCCATCGCTGCCGGTGAAGAAGACATCCGAGCGCGCCTCGATGTAGCGCTCCATCCCCAGTTCCGAGCCGAACGAGTGCACCGACTGCACGAAGCCGGATTCGATCGCCGGGATCAGCGCGGGGTGCGGATTGAGCGCCCAGTGCGTGCCGATCTTGCCCTTCAGGCCCAGCGATTCGGCATAGGTCGGCAGCAGCAACTCGATCGCGGCGGTATCGAAGCCGATGCCGTGGTTGAGGCGCTGCACACCGTACTCGGCGTAGATGCCCTTGATGGCCATCATGGCCATCAGCACCTGGATCTCGGAGATCTGTGCCGGGTCGCGGGTGAACAGCGGCTCGATGTAGTTCGGGCGAGGCGCCTCGGTGACGAAGTTGACCCAATCGGCCGGGATATCGACGCGGGGGAGGGTGTCGACGATTTCGTTGACCTGCGCGATCACGATGCCGCCACGGAACGCGGTGGCCTCGACGATCACGGGGGTGTCTTCGGTGTTGGGGCCGGTGTAGAGATTGCCGTGGCGGTCAGCGGCCTGGGCGGCGATCAGCGCGACCTGCGGGGTGAGATCGATGAAGTAGCGGCCGAACAGTTCGAGATAGGTGTGGATCGCCCCGATCTCGATCCGGCCTTCGGCAACCAGATTGGCGAGCCGGCCGCTCTGCGGGCCGGAGAACGAGAAGTCCAGGCGCTGGGCGATGCCGCGCTCGAAGACATCCAGGTGCGAGGGCAGGGACAGCACGGACTGGACCATGTGCAGGCCGTGGACCTGCGCCGGATCGAGCTGGGCCAGGCACTCGGCCAGGAAATCGGCCTGCTTCTGGTTGTTGCCCTCCAGGCAGACCCGGTCGCCGGGTTCCAGCACGGTGTGCAGGAGCTGTGGGACCTCCGCATACGGCACCAGGCGCCCAAGGCCGGCATCGGTGGCCCGCTGCAGCCGTGCCTGGCGGCGATCCGCAAGCGTGTTCCAGTCTCGAGCCATCTGCTGCCTCTACATAATTACGCTGTAATTACGAAACTACCATCCAAGATTGGCGGGGGCAAGGGGGCTGGAATGAGATTGCTGGAACGGCGTATTCATGTTTGCAGCGTTGAATGCCTGCCTCGTTCAAAATGCGTGTTGACCGAGCGCCCGCGCGGACCCTACCCAGGGCGCTTGGACGAGTTGTAGCCGGTGGGCTACAAAAGACAATAGCCCCGAATGGTTCGGAGTACAGATGCCATGGCAATGAACAAGAAAACGCGCTTGGAGACATTTGATGTGGCCGAGCACCTGCGAACACCCGACGAGATGGCGGCGTATCTCGATGCTTGCATCATCGAAAGTGACGGCGATGCGGCGTTCATCGCCAAGGCGCTTGGGGAGATCGCGCGCGCGCAAGGCATGAGTAAAGTGGCGCGTGATGCGGGTCTGTCGCGTGACCCTGACGATCAGCTAGGCGCCTTACCCGCACGCGGCCGCCGCGGCTTCGCCCCCCGCGGCACCACCTTCGGGGTTGCCACAAGCACGCCCCACTGATGCAGATGCTCCATGCCGGACAGCGCATCCAGGTACGCCATGAAGTGCGTCAGATACCCCGGCGAAGTGTCTTTCATCAGCGTCAGCGCGCGATGGACCAGTACACCGGAGTTCAACGGCCCACCATTGGTGGGCATCTGGGCCAGTGATTCCTTGAGCTGGCTGGCATTGCGAAGCCTGGCCCACGTCGCACGGACCTCGCCCAGCACCGGCAATTCCGGATACGCAGCACTGTGCTGCCCGGTCAATTCCGTGACCAGCGCCTGCAGGCCGATGCGCCCGGCTGACGGGCCCGGCGCGGATCGCACCGCTGTCGATGCCTGGGCAATCCGCTCCCTATAGCTCGCCATCAACGCATCCAGCCTGGCCTGCAACAGCGCCTGCACCTCGCCGTCATGCGCCTGCGCGCGGGCATGCAACGCCTCGATCACGGCAAAGCGCGTGCGGTCGATCTGGTCGAGCTTGTCCGCCCGCCAGTTCTCGAGAATCTCAGCGGTTGCGACAGGGTTACGGGGCATCCGCGGCCTTGCTCGCCTTGGGTTTCGGGATCGGGGCGATTTCGACGCGGCGGTTCTTGGCGCGGCCGTCTTCGTCGGCGTTGGAACTCACCGGCTGCTCCGAGCCAAACGCCGCGGCAAACACCGCATCGGACGGCACGCCCTCGGCGATGAGGGTACGGGTCACGGTCAGTGCACGCTCGGCGGAGAGTTCCCAGTTGTCGGCGAAACGCCAGTTGCCGTCGCGCACCTGCTGGTCGTCGGTGAAGCCGCTGACCATGAGGATTTCCTCGCGCGAGGCCAGATAGCCTTTCAACGGCCCGGCCAGACTCTTGAGGACGTCGGCACCTTCCGGCTGCAGCTGGTCCGAGTTCAACGCGAACAGCACATTGCCGCGGATGCCGATGCGGCCATCCACCAGCGTCACACGCCCGGCCGCGAGCGGGCCGGCCAAGGCCTGCTCCAGCGTCTGGCGGCGCTGCACTTCGGCCTGGCGCTGCTTGACCTCTTCATCCAGGCGATGGGTCAGCTCCAGCTGCAGCGCGACCACGCCGACCAGGATCAGCACGAACGCACCGAGCAGCACCGACATCAGGTCGCCGAACGCGGCCCAGATCGGCGCACCTCCGTCGGCCTCGACTTCGATCTCGTCGCTCATGCCGAGGCGGCTCCGGCCTTGCTGCTGCGGCGGCCGGCCAGCTGATGCAGCTCATCGATGATCTGCTTCTGCGAGAGCACGCTGAGGTCGATCACCTCACGCGCCTGGGCAACGTAGTAGGCGAGCTGCTCGTCACTGCGTGCCAGCGAGCCGTCCAGCGAGGCGGCGATCTGGGCCAACCGCTCGTTGAGGCCGTCGCTGGCCGTCCCGAAGGACTGCACGGCGCTGCCCAGCGCATCGGCCAGGCTCGCGACTTCCACCGCGCTGCCGGTGACCTGCGCGGCCACGCTGCCCAGCTTGCCGGTCTCAGCTTCGATGTGATCGGTGAAGCGGGTGCCAACCCGGTCCAGCAGTTCGGCCGAGGTCGATACCAGTGCATCGACGGCGACGCGCTGCTCGTTGGCGGCGTGGTTGACCGCATCCAGCAGGGTTTCCACGGTCGCCAGCAGACGGCTGCGTTCTTCCAGCGTGGCGGTGTCGCGGACCAGGCTGTCGGAGAGTTTGCTGCGCAGCTCGGCAACGACATCGGCCGCGGCCTTGGGCGCTTCCGAAGCGGCCTGCACCAGCCGCGAGATTTCGCTGATCGTCTCGCTGGCGTGCGCCTGGGCCTGCTGGGTGATGTCGTTGGCGGTGCGGGCGAGGGTGTCGCAGATCTCCTGCTGACGGCTGGCCACGCTGGCGCCGGTCTGCTCCCAGCGTTCGCCGAGGCTGGCGCTCATGCCGGTGAAGGCATCGGTCCACACGCTCAGGCGCTGTTGATCGCGCGCTTCCAGTGCGTCCTGCAGCTGGGTATGTGAGTGCTGCATCGCCTCGCCGAGCGAGACCGCCTGCGCCTGCAGCGTCGCGGCGGCGGCATCCAGCGCGTGCTGGTGGCGCTCGCTCAGTGCGGTCGCAGCGGCATCCTGGCGCGCGAGGGCGTGCTGCCATGCCTCGGCGATCTGCGCGGTGGTGGCCTCCATGCGGCTGCCGACCGCGTCGATCAGGCCGGTGGCCCGGGCGTCATGTGTGTCGGTGAAGCTGGACAGTGCGCTGCGCAGATCGGCAGTCAGCGCGGCATGGGTCTGCTGCTGCGCAGCCTGAGCCTCCTGCCAGCGCTGCGCGGTCGCGTTGAGCTCGGTCGAGACGGCTTCAAGCAACGCGCTGGAGCGCTCGCCATGCTGCTCGGCGAACTGGGCCAGTGCACTGCGCAGCTCGGTCGCCATGGCTTCATTGGTCTGCTGCTGTGCGGACTGTGCCGCCTGCCAACCGTCAGCGGTGCTGACCAGCTTCGCGGAGACCGCATCGAGCAGGCCAAGTGCGCGTTGATCATGCTGCGCGGTGAACCCGTCCAGCGCGGCGCGCAGGTCGGTGGTCAGGGCGGTATTGGTTTGCTGCTGGCTGTCCAGCGCGGCTTGCCAGGACGCGGCGGTGGCGGCACGGCTGGCATCGAAACCCTGAGTCAAACCGGCCAACTGGCGCTGCACCGCATCGGTCACCGTTTCGTGCATGGTGGCGTTGGCACGCGCGATGCCGGCGAGCGTGGTGTCCATCACCGGCTGCAAGGCCGCACCGACCGCACGTGCGCTCTCGGCGACGCTGGCCTTGAGCGATTGTTCGATCGCCGCAGTCAGGCGGGCATATTCCTCGTCCGCCTTGGCATGGAAACGCTGCTGGTTAGCCAGCAGGCGGTCACCCGAGGCGCTGCTTTGCTGCTCGATCGCGGTGGTCATGGCCTGCAGCCGATCCACCAGCGCCGGCATCAGTTCGGCCTGTTGCTGCAGCAAACGGAAGGCTTCATTGCGCTGCCAGGATTGCGAATGCGTGTGCAGGGTGGTGGCGATCTCCACGTCCAGCCGCTGCACCGCTTCCAGACGTTCACGCCGGCACAGGGCCGAGAGCAGGCCCAGCATCGCGGAGGTGGCGACACCGGCGATCGAGGTGCCGAAGGCGACCGCAAGGCCCTCCACCGGCGCACCCAGCGAGCCGCGGATGGCCTGCAGGTCGGTCGCGCTTTCCAGCGCCAGTCCGGTGCCGCGCAGCGTCGCCATCATGCCGAGCAGGGTGCCGAGCATGCCCAGCAGCACCAGCAGCCCGACCAGGTACGGGGTCAGGACCGGGCCGGGCAGGGCAACGCGCTCGCCTTCCACGCGCAGGCGCACCGCGTTGCGCAGGCTGGGATGCAGCTGGCCCAGCCAGGTGGCGAGCCCGGCGCTGGCGGTGCCCGCACTGGTGCTGGCTGCCGTGAGCGAGGCGGTCGCCTGCCGGTAGCGATACAGCTCGAGGCCACCGGCGAGGTAGCAGATAGCGATCAGCAGGGCGACCGCGAAACCGACCGGATTGGTGCTGGCATAGCCCGCGCCGATCCAGCACACCGCAACAAGGCCAAGCAGGAAAACAACGTAGTGAAGACTGGTTCTGAACATGACGTCCCGGTTAGTGGGTGCGAAGCGCTGCAAGCAGGCCTTCGATCGGTTGAAAACGGATATCCAGCTCGGCCAGCAGCAGGCTCTGCATGTCGCGGCGGAACACCTCGAGCCAGGCATCATCGGTGCCGTTATCGCGCAGGCGTTCGAAATGCACCCTCAGCAGCACCGGCACCTTGGCCAGCAGGCTGTACTCCCGCGCACTCAGGGTCTGCTCCATCAGCGCATCCACCTCGGCCAGGCGCGCCATCTCGGGCGAGCTGCGGGTCAGCATGTCGCGCAGGCGCCCCCGCAGACGGCTGGTGGCGCTGAGCATGGCGCGCTGCAGGCTGAGATAGCGCTCGCCGTACACGGTGTATTCGATGGGGGCGTCGGCACCGTCGGCGTCAACCACCCGGCGAGGCGGTTTGGTGGGCTCAGGTTCCTGAACAATACTCGCCTCCAGCGCCGCGCGGATCCGCTGACATTCCGCGTCCTCGTCTGCATCGAAGTCCGGCCCCTCGACCGCGGCCGGCAGCCGGCCATCGAGCGCCTTGGACAACGTCACCGCCCGCGTCCAGTCCACCCACTCGCTGAGCCGGTCTGACAGGGCAGGGCCCGTCGAAGACAGGTTGCTCTCAGCGAGGCGGGCCAGCAGCCGGATGAAGGCCGGGCCCGGGACAGGCGTCCGTTGCGCGGTTTTGGCCATTGTTCCGGTTAAAACGATGAATTTTACACCGTAATGACCGGTGGCCGCCCGGCCCCGGGGTTCAGCCTCGGCGGGCCCTCACTTCGCCAGCAGGGGCCAATAGCCGTCCAGTTGCCGGCGCTGGCGGGCGGTGAGCTCACGGCCCAGTGCGGTCCTGAGCCGGTCCGCTTCAGCGGGCCGGCCGGTCAGAATCGATTCGCGCGCCAGTTCCAGGCGGGCGCGTTGGCGCACGCTGAGATTACCGAAGGGGTCGAACCAGGAATCCAGACGGCGCACATCCTTCACCCCGGTCCAGGTGAATCGTGCCTCGCCGGCGGCCGCCGCAATCTGTTTGTAACGCCCGATCGCCTCGGCGCGACTGATGCGGCCCTGCAGCAGGTCCAGCCGCGTCGCCAGCAACTGCAGCTCAGCGGTAGCGCTGCTGCCGGAGAGGGCGTCCACCGTTTCGCGCAGGAAGGCATCGTCGCGGTTGCCGGTCTGTGCCTGTCTGCCGAGCAGGTTGAAGCTGGCGACCGCGAAGCGGTACGCCGGCAGTTCCTGCCGCTGGATATCCGCATCGCTCGGGGCACCCAGGCTCGACGGCTGCACCACCACGATGCCGGGCTCATCGGCCAGCACAGCATCGATGTCGCGCTTGTGGAACTCACCGACCACCACGACCACGGTGCCGCCTGGATGCGCCCGCGCGGCCGCCGCGATGCGCTTGGCCTGCAAAAAGGTGCGATACAGGAACAGGCGACGCGGCAGGTCCTGCGCGGTACGTGTCGCTGGGGTGAGGCTCCATTGCGTGGAGCGCGCCACGTTCTGCGGATCGTCGGCGTGGAAAAGGGTCCGGTGCAATTGCGCCGGTTCGGGAAAGGTGAGGAACTGTTGGAAGCCCCGGATCGGCCGGATCTCAGGGATCGCCTCCAGGTCCATGCCGAAGCCCAGTTGCGCGTCTTCCGTCGAGGGATGCCAGTCGAAGGGGCACACGTCGATGTTGCGCTCCCGGGCGAACGGCACCACCACGTCCTGCACTTCGTAGGTGAACTCATAGAAATCGTTACGCGCAAATGCCTCCGGCGATCGCTCTATGCAGATCGCATCGGGTGCAGCGCGATCCAGGAACGCCGCCAGCACCGCCGGCCGATCCTCGCGCGCCACCAGTTGTGCGGCATGATCCACGCCCAGCACGATCACCTGGGTTGCCGCTTCAGGCGGAGCGCCCCTTGCCGGCAGCGATAGCATTGCCAACACCACACCCACGACCAACATCCTGTTCATTACGGCTCCTGTGCACACGTTGTGTTTCACAGGGTGGCAGGGTGCAGAGCCGAATGCAGGTGCCGGAAGTTGTAGTCAGGTGCGTCTCTTCAACACGGCTACGGCCAGCTCAAGGGCGGCCAAGGCAACCAATGCCCAGATGAACACGGCCTTGCCGGCGGTGACCAGCAGCCAACCGCCGAAGGGCGGGAATCCGAAGATGCCGATGAAATAGGCGACGACAAACCAGGTCAGTGCTGCGTGGCGGTCTTCCTGGCGCGCTCCGTGGACCGCCCAGGTCTGAATCAACGGATAGAGCAGGCCGTAACCGGCGCCGGTGAGGACAGCGGCGGCAATCTGGAACGCCGGATGCACCGGCACCCAGAGCAGGCACGCCAGCCCTGCAATCAGGCAGCCCAACAGACAGCTGATCAACGGGGTCCGCGACCATGTGGGCAGAAGACGTGCCAGCAACAAGCGTGCTATCACGGCGGTGCCGGCGTGAACCGCAAAAAAGGTGGTGGCACTCGCCCGTGTACCTTCGCTCAGCGATCCCTGGAAGGCCATCATGCCGGAGAAGACGGCGCCACCGAATCCGGCCATCACAATCGGACGAATGGCGGCGCTTCTGCCGAGCGTGGCGATGCTGCGCACCCACGGTCGCAGCGCGCCCTCGCGTGGGCAACGCGGTTCACGCAGAGCGAATACGGCCAGCAGCAGTGAGGCCACCAGTCCGCCCACGGCTACACCGATGAATGCAGTACTCAACGGAAACCCGCCGTGTGTCACTGCCAGCGCGAGCAGGATCGGGCTTCCGCAGATACCCGTCATCTGGAACGCGCTGAAGCGGGTGAAGGCAGTGCCCCGGGCGCTATCGGTCAGCCGCTCGGACAAGGCGAGAGGCGCACCTAGATAGAACATTCCCCAGCCCAAGCCAATCAGCAGCGCAGCCAGCCCAGGCAGGTGAGCCGGTTCCAATCCGCGGAGACTGGCCAGCAGGGCATAGCCGCAGGCGAGGGTGAACGCGCCCAGGGCCGCCAGACGCGCCGCATCGATCCGGCCAGCGCTCCAGCCAACCGCAGGAACACCGATCAGGGTGCCGATCAAGGCCATGCCAAGGGTGCTGCCAGCATCGATATCGGTTCCGCCGTGCGCGCGGAACCATAGCGAGATGAGGAAGGTGGCGCCATAGCCCGCGGCGGTGAGCAGCGTGCCCAGCATGATGAACGGCGTCGATCTGGGGTGCATGGCGCATGTGCCTGAAGCAGGGTTGTCGATGCAGCGTCCGCCGTCGATGCGCTCGCTTGCGCGTTGTGCTGTCTGTCGCGACGCGCTTCGCGGGGGGGCAAAAGGCGTGTGCGCAGTTTAGAAAGGCCGGGCATCCGAACAGTAGAGGCAAATGCGTCAGTAAACGGAATCCAAACCACCGCCACGGCTGGCGGATCGACCTGCATCGGCGTTCTTGCGGCGGCGAACGATGCGTGCCTGCGGGGCTGCATACAGGATGCATACATCCCTATGCACTGCGCACACACTCGGTTGCCTACGGTGGACCCAGAGTCAGAGTGCAACCGCGCTCGGCTTTCCCCATAAGGAGTAGATGATGAGTCAGCAGATCCCCGAAGGTACCCTCGTTGTTGTCGCCGATGGCGGCTCGGCCCGCGTGTTCACCAACGTCGGCACGGCGCATAAGCTGCAACTCAAGCAGGAGGGGGAACTGCAGCTGCAGGCCGTCAGCGAAACCGGCGCGTCCGGGCAGGGCCCGTCCGGCTCGGTGCCGCAGGAAATGACGATTTCCCAGCTCAACGAGGCGACGTTTGCCAAGCAGGTTGCGGCGCAGTTGAACGAAGACGCGTTGAAGAACCGCTACGCACATCTGATCCTGATCGCCGATCCGCAGACGCTGGGCCGTATCCGCCCGCTGCTGCACAAGGAAACGCAGGAGCGCCTGATCAAGGATCTCGCCAAGGACTTCACCAACGCGCCGCTGGAGGATATCCAGCGCGCACTGTCCTGAGGACCGCCCATGGCCTTCGTGCGTGAGTACAGCCCATCGGACATCACCCGCGCCGAGATCGATGCGGGCAGCGGATGGGTGCTGCTGGAATTCGGCACCGGCTGGTGCGGCCATTGCAGTGCCGCCCAGCCCCTGTTGCAGAAGTTCCTTGGCGGCTACGATGCGACGCACCTGAAGGTCGAGGATGGGAAGGGGCGGCCATTGGGCCGCTCCTTTGCCGTGAAGCTGTGGCCGACCGTGATCCTGTTTCGCGATGGCCAGGAAATCGCGCGGGCGGTGCGGCCGCATCAGCGCGAGGATCTGGCGCCGCTGATCGACGCGCTGGAACGCGGCCAGTAGCGCCAGGGAAACAGCTTGAAACACGCTGTTCCATGCGCCGCAGACACGCATGGAGGGGATCGAGTGCGCCAAGTGTAGTAATATGGTCCGCTTGATCACCCCCGGGCCATTGCCCGCTTCCTGGTCATCCTTCCCGCAGCGTCGCTGAGTCCACGCGGCCGTCCGGGATCGTCTGTTGCAACCCCTCCTCGCGCATCGCGCTGTGTCATCAGAGGCGGTATTTCCTGTGCCGTGCGCGGGACCTCGGGCGCCGCGATGGCCTGCTTCCAGGAGAAAGCAGATGCAGGACCTGCCTGCCGCACACGCTCATTTCGGCTGGTTCAAACGCCGCCGCCAGATGCATGTCGACGAAGTCACCGTCGTTGATCGCCCCATGTTGAAGAAGGCCGTTGGCGCCGCCGCGCTCGGCAATGCGATGGAGTGGTTCGATTTCGGTGTCTACGGCTACCTCGCCGTCACCCTCGGCCACGTGTTCTTCCCCGACAGCAGCCCGACCGCACAGCTGATCGCCACGTTTGCCACCTTCACCGTCGCCTTCCTGGTGCGCCCGCTGGGCGGCCTGGTGTTCGGCCCGTTGGGTGACAAGTACGGGCGGCAGAAGGTGCTCGCGGCCACCATGATCCTGATGGCTGCCGGTACCTTCAGCATCGGCCTGATTCCCTCGTACGACCGTATCGGCATCTGGGCGCCAGCGCTGTTGCTGCTTGCCCGCATCGTGCAGGGGTTCTCCACCGGCGGTGAGTACGGCGGCGCGGCGACGTTCATCGCCGAGTATTCGACCGACCGCAACCGCGGCCTGATGGGCAGCTGGCTGGAGTTCGGCACGCTGGGTGGCTACATCGCCGGTGCCGGCACGGTCACCGCACTGCACATGGCCCTGAGCAGCACCCAGATGCTGGACTGGGGCTGGCGCATTCCGTTCCTGGTGGCCGGTCCGCTGGGTCTGCTTGGCCTGTACATGCGCATGAAGCTGGAAGAGACACCTGCCTTCCGCGCGTATGCCGAAGAGGCCGAGAAGCGCGATCACGAGCGCCCTGGTCTGGGCGCGCTGTTCCGCGTGCATTGGGCACAGCTGCTGATCTGTGTCGGCCTGGTGCTGGTGTTCAACGTGACCGATTACATGCTGCTCACCTACATGCCCAGCTATCTGAGCGTCACGATGGGCTACGCCGAGAGCAAGGGCCTGCTGCTGATCATCATCGTGATGCTGGTGATGATGCCGCTCAATGTGCTGGGCGGGTTGTTCAGCGATCGCCTGGGCCGCCGCCCGATGATCATTGGTGCCTGCATCGCGCTGTTCCTGCTGGCGATCCCGTGCCTGAAGCTGGTCGGCAGTGGCAATGACTGGCTGATCTTCCTCGGGTTGATGCTGCTCGGCGTGGCGCTGGTGTGCTTCACCAGCTCGATGCCGTCCACGCTGCCGGCGCTGTTCTACACGCCGGTGCGCTACAGCGCGCTGTCGATCGCCTTCAATGTCTCGGTTTCGCTGTTCGGTGGCACCACGCCGTTGGTGACCGCCTGGCTGGTGGAGCGCACCGGCGATCCGCTGGTGCCGGCGTACTACCTGATGGGCGCGGCGGTGATCGGCGTGATCACCATGCTGTTCGTGCGTGAGACGGCCGGGATGCCGCTGCGTGGTTCGCCGCCGGCGGTAGCCAGCGAGGCCGAAGCCCGTGCGCTGATGCACAGCGACGAGCCGGTCACGGTGGATGCGACCCAGCCGACGCTGCCGGTGGCTGCGGTGCCGGAGGATGCGCGTCCCGCGTAGGCGCCGTCCGCTCGGCCCGGCGCCGGCAACACCCGCACCGCAACATGTCAGCTCGATCGGCCAGTGCTAGGATCAACCTCACCTGAATCGATCTAAATTCAACGCCATGACAAAAACGGGGACGGTGCGGTGGTTGGGGCTCGCGGTAGGCGCGATGTTGGTGGCCGGCACGGCCACGGCGGCACCGGCGAAGCTCGGCGAACGCGCCTATGCGGCGGTCGATCCGTTCATCGGCACGGCCGGGGAGGGGCACACCTATCCCGGCGCGACCGTTCCGTTCGGGATGGTGCAGCTCAGCCCGGACACCCGCATCCAGCCGCGCGAGAAGGCGTATGGCTGGGCGGCGGGCTACCGGCATGACGACACCAGCATCGTCGGCTTCTCGCACACGCACTTCTCCGGCAGCGGCCATTCCGATCTGGGCGATGTGCTGCTGATGCCGGTGCGCACCGATGCCAGCCTGGAGCGGGGCGATCCGGACAAACCCGGCAGCGGCTATACCTCGCGCTTCCGCCACGACGACGAGCGCGCCGAACCAGGCTACTACGCCGTCACCCTGGATGATCCGAAGGTGCGCGCCGAGCTGACCACCAGCACCCGCGTCGGCGTGCATCGCTATACCTATCCGGCCAACCAGCCCGCACGCGTGCTGCTGGACCTGCGCACCAGCCTCTACGACTACCCCGGCAAGATCATGTGGTCGCGCCTGCGCGCCCGTGAGGACGGCACCATCACCGGCTTCCGCGAGACCCGCGGCTGGGCACCGGGGCGCCAGCTGTATTTCGCGATGCGCTTCTCGCGGCCGCTGACCGGTCACGCCTTCCACAACACCGAAACCGACATCGCCTACAAAGGCTTCCCGCCGCCGGGGCATCAGAGCCCGGCCCAGCGTGCGCAGATCGAAGGCCGCCAGCTGGTCGGCACCTTCGATTTCGGCACGCTGGACACGCCGCTGGTGGTGACGGTGGCGATCTCGTCGGTCAGCGAGGCCGGTGCGATCGCCAACCTGGAGAGTGAAGTACCGGGCTTCGATTTCGACCGTGTCCGTGCCGAGGCGAAAACGCAATGGACGCAGGCACTGTCGGTGCTGGATATCGACGGCCCCGAGCACGACCGTCGCAGCGCCTACACCGCGCTGTACCACAGCCTGCTCGGGCCGACCGTGTTCATGGACAGCGATGGCCAGTACCGCGGCTCGGACAATGCCGTGCACCGCGCCGAGGGCTATACCAACTACTCGACGTTCTCGCTGTGGGACACCTACCGCGCCCTGCATCCGCTGCTGACCCTGGTGCAGTCGGAGAAGCGCAACAGCGATTTCATCAATTCACTGCTCGCGCACCAGCACAACAGCGCCTACGGGATGCTGCCGGTCTGGGCGTTCCACGGTCAGGAAACCTGGTGCATGATCGGCTACCACGCCGTGCCGGTGATCGCCGATGCCTACCTCAAGGGCATCCGCGGGTTCGATGAGAACAAGGCGTTGGCGGCGATGGTGGCCACCGCGAATTACGGCCCGTACGACGGCATCGCGCAGTACCGCGAGCTGGGCTGGGTGCCGATCGATGAAGAAGGCGAGGCCGCCAGCAAGACACTGGAATATGCGTTCGACGACTGGACCATCGCGCGCATGGCCAAGGCGATGGGCAACACCCAGGTCGCCAGCGAGTTCGAGAAGCGCGCCACGAACTGGCGCAATGCCTATGACAAGGACACCGGTTTCATGCGGGCGCGCAAGCGCGATGGCAGCTTCCGCACGCCGTTCGATCCGAGCGCCAGCGGCTACGGCACGGATTACACCGAAGGCAACGCCTGGCAGTACTCCTGGTACGTGCCGCACGACGTGGCCGGCCTGGCCGCCGCGCACGGGGGCAGCGATGCGCTGCTGGCCCGTCTGGACCAGGTGTTCGAGGCCAAGGTCGACCCGTCCATCTTCGAGCACATGGAAGACATCACCGGCCTGATCGGCTGGTACGCGCACGGCAACGAGCCCAGCCATCACGTGGCCTACCTGTATGCCCATGCCGGCCAGCCGTGGCGCACCCAGGCCCGGCTGAAGCAGATCATGGATACCCAGTACGCCGACCGTCCCGATGGCCTGGCCGGCAATGACGACCTGGGCCAGATGTCGGCGTGGTACGTGTTCACCGCGCTGGGCTTCTACCCGGTGGCGCCGGGCAGCGGCGAGTACATCATCGGCCGTCCGTTCCTGCCCAGGGCGGCGCTGCACCTGCCCAACGGCAGGACCTTCACCATCGTCACCGACGGGCTGGGCAAGGGCCACGACTATGTCGGTTCGGTGACCCTCAATGGCCAGCCGCTGCAGCGCACCTTCCTGCGCCACGACGAGATCCTGGCCGGCGGGGAGCTGCGCTTCACCCTGCAGGCCGAGCCCAACAAGGCCTGGCCGGGGCAGGGCGCCGAGCAGCCGTACTCGATGTCCCACTGACCGGCAGCCGCCCCCCCCCCTCTGGCCAAAATGGGATTTATGTCCAATTTGGCCAGAAGGGGTATAGTGGGCACATCCCGTCCTGGAGCGTGCCATGACCCTGCCACTGGATCTGCCCGGCCTTGAGAAGGCCACGGCCTCGTCGGTGAAAACCCGCGGCTGGCCCAGCCTGATGCGCACCGTCCGCGAGAAGCAGGCACTGGTGATCACCAACCACAATCACCCCGAAGCGGTGATCGTGGACATCAAGACCTACCAGGAACTGCTGGCCAAGGCCGCCGGCGGCGATGCCGACGAGCGCCTGGGCGAGCTGGAACGTCTGCGCGACGCCTTCGATACCACGCTGGCCAGCCTTGGCCGCGATGGCGGGTTGGGCAAGGTACTGGGGCAGCCGATCCGCCGCGGCCGCAAGGTTGCCCTCGGCAGTCCGCTCTGACCGATGGGACGCATTCTGGTGCTGGCCGGCGTCAATGGCGCCGGCAAGAGTTCGCTGCTGGGCATGTGGCTGGAAGAAGAAGGCCTGACCTGGTTCAACCCGGATACGTTCACCCGCCGCCTGGTGGAGACGGGCTGGTCGCTGGGCGAGGCCAATGCCGCGGCGTGGAACGAAGGCGCGCGCCGGCTGCGGCAGGCGATCGACGAAGGCACCGACTTCGCGTTCGAAACCACGCTGGGCGGCAATACCATCCCGCGCCTGCTACGCGAGGCCTGCGACCGCCACGATGTGGCGATCTGGTTCTGCGGCCTGCAGAGCGTGGCGCTGCACATCGAACGCGTGGCCGCACGGGTCAGCCGCGGCGGGCATGATATTCCCGCCGACAAGATCCGCGCCCGCTACGATTCATCGCGCGAGAACCTGCTGGCCCTGCTGCCGCACCTGGCTGAGCTGCACGTCTACGACAACAGTGCCCCGGCCGATGCCGATGGCGCCGAACCGCTGCCCGTGCTGCAGTTGGACCGCAACGGGCTGCACTATCCGGCCTCGGCGATCGAGCTGCTGCAGACCCCGGACTGGGCCAAGCCGATCGTGATGCGCGCCATGGAACTGCACGACATCCGCTGAGGCGCACCTCGCGCCTGCGCCCGAAGCTGGCCTCAGCCCACCGGCTCGTGGATCGGACACCCATTGAACCGCGAGCGGAACTGACGCGAGGCGGCCATCACCACGCGGCGCGCGCGATTCAAACCGCCGAGTGGACGATGCTCGGCCAGCGCGTGCCACGGCGCGAACGCCAGTGCATCCTCGATGCCGGGCGAGGTGTCGGGTTGCCACGCCTGCTGCTGCGCCACGCTCAGGCGCGCCACCGGGAGAAACGGGCTGTCGGCCTCGGGCCAGGCGACCGATGCATCCTCGATCGGCATGCGCTCCACGTCCCGGCACAGCTGCACCCGCAGCTCCCACTCCACCGGATTGGGGAGGTCGGTAAAGAAGGCCACCACCGCCTCGCGCTGTGCATCCTCGTCCGAGCCGATCTTGTCACCGGTCAGTGCGAGCAGGGCAGGTGAGACAGGGGCCAATGAGAATTTGGCCATGTACGGGCCGTAGAGGAAGGGCACCTGGGTGAAGAAGGTCTCCCCCAGCGGGTGATGCTGCGGCTCGCCGCCCATGCCCTTCAACGTGGCGCTTTGCCCGCCGAGCGCTTCAAGCGCCGCCTCCGCACTGCGCAACGTCGCCGAGATCATGCGTTTGGTGCGGGGCATCCGCTCGGTGGTGGCGGCCAGCAGTTTGGCCGCGCGCAGGAAGCCGGCCACGCCGGGTGTGTTGAAGGCCGGGCCGTTGACCATCAGGAAATCCTGCGTGTGCTGTTCTTCGGCACCTTCGGCACGTGGGCCTTCCACGCCGATCACCTTCAGCGCCATCGCGCGTGGAGTGGACACGGCATCGGGGAGCTGCTCGGCCGGCGGGGAGGAAAGGCGCACCCGTGCGTCGTAGCTTCCCGGCCGCGCGAACAGGCCGTGGCGCAGCTCCGCCGGCAATCCATCCAGCACGCGCAGCCGCCCCTTCAACAACCCCTGGCCCTTGGCATGGACCGCACGATGCGCATGGCCTTCCTGCTCGGCCACGGTCAACGCCATGCGCGCGAATACCTCGGTCAGCTCGCGGATGTGCGCGGCTTCGTCCGCGTCGGCGTGTTCGAGCGAGGCGTGGTAGAGAACGGGTGGGCGCAGCGACATGCAAGGCTCCTTTGTGGTGGCGATCAGGCCGCAGCGGCCTTGGCATTGCCGCCGCCGGCCAAGGCCAGCAGGGTCAGCTTCTCGTCGGTGTCTTTCTCTTCCTTGAGCGTTTCCAGCAGCAGTGGCACCGCCGCCTTGTAGCCCAATTGCTTGGCCAATGCGGCGATGGTGCCGTACGAGGCGATTTCGTAATGCTCGACCTTCTGCGCACCGCCGATCAGTGCGGCATCACGCACCGGGCCTTCTTCGATGCTGTCGATGGCCTCCTTGCCTTCCTCGACAAGGCCTTCCATCGCAGCGCACTTGATCCGCTTGAGCCGGATGCCCAGCAGTTCGACGACCTGATCGATGCGCTCGATCTGCCCCTGCGTTTCGTCCAGGTGCAGGGTGAAGGCGGCGGCCAGGTCCGGGTTGGAGGCGGCGCGCGCCATCCTGGGCAGCGCCTTGGTCAGCTGCTTTTCTGCACTGTAGATATCCGAAAGTTCGTGGATGAACAGGTCTTCTGCGGTCTTGATCGCCATGGAGGTGCTGCCGGTGGGTTTGAGCGTCCGACGCTAGGCGCGTGGGTGTTAGTCCGGTGCACTTTGTTGTGAAGGGGCTCTGCACGCGCTCAGGGCGCGTCTGGCCACGCTTTCAGCAAAGGCAGCGGATCGTAGGCGCCGTCGGCTCCATAGATGCCCCAGTGCAGATGCGGCGGCGTGCCCTTGGCATTGCCGGTGTCACCGACGTAGCCCAGCACGTCGCCCTGCGCGATGATGTCGCCACGCGCCAGGTCTTCGCGCCAGTCATCCAGATGGGCGTAGTAATAGCGCTCGCGCGCCGGCCCCATTACCCAGACCTGCCGCCCGCCCAGGCCGCTCTCGCGGATATCGGCAACGATCCCCGGGGTGGCGCTGCGCACCTCGGTGCCCCGCTTGGCGAAGATATCCACGCCGGCATGCGTACGGTCGCGCCCGCGAGGTGCACCGAACGTATCGGCCACCTGGCGTGCGGCAACGCCGGCTACCGGCACAGGCAGGGCAGTGGGGGCGGGCATCTGCGAGAGGCGCCACAGCGCCCGGGGCGATTCGGCGATGGGGCTGTTCCACACCACCCCGGCCACCACGATGCAGACGACAAGCACGAACACCCGTACGAGCCAGCGTCGTACGCGGCGGGCGGGGGAGGTGGCGGACGGTGAGGCACTCACGATGTGGTCCCGCCCCTCTTCTTCGCCGCCGTGCGTCCCGACACATGCAGATGCGCCGGTACATGCCAGCGCCACGGAAACTCGATCGCCTTGCTGATGCCGATCCGCGGCCCGACCACCGGGGCCTGCGGTGGCGCCATCCCATCGGACACGATCCGGATGCCACGGTCATTGCGCACCAGATCCGCGCCGTCCAGGGCGTTGGTGATGCCCATCGCCTGCGACAGCCGGCCCGGGCCACTGGCCAGATCGCGCGCGCGCTTGATCGCCGGCCGCGCCTCCTGGATCAACGCCAGTCCCGCCACCGGCTCCAGCGCCCGCAGCAGCACGCCCCAGCCTTGGCCGATCTCGCCACACACCGCGTTCGAGCCCCAGTGCATGCCATAGCTGAAATATACGTACAGATGACCCGCTTCACCGAACATCGTGGCGGTGCGCGCGGTCATGCCGCGATACGAATGCGCCGCCGGGTCCTGGTCCCCTGCGTACGCTTCCACTTCCACGATGCGCCCCGCGCGACCGTCATCGCGCACCAGCAGCTTGTTCAGCAGCTCGGGCGCCACCTCGGCCGGGTGGCGCTGGTAGAAGCGCCGCGGTAGAACCTTCCACGTCTTCATGACCTTCCGCGCAATGGTTGCACCTTGTCAGCCTGGAACCAGCGCTTACTGTGACGCGGCGAGGGTCAATGCACGATCAAGGCGCCGGCATCGTCACGCCATGCTCGCCTGGCATTCGCGGCAGGTTGATTGGCGCAGGGCAATCCTCGAGGCCTGTCTCCGCCGCCATGCAGCACGTACCATGCCTGCCAGAAAGCGCCTGAAAATCGCGACCTTCAACGTCAACGGCGTGCTGACCCGGCTGCCGCATCTGCTCGCGTGGCTGGCGCGCGAACAACCGGATATCGTTGCCCTGCAGGAACTCAAGGCGACCCAGGAGGCCTTCCCGGAGGCCGCCATCCGCGATGCAGGCTACGGGTGCATCTGGCAGGGACAGCGCTCATGGAATGGCGTCGCGCTGCTGGCGCGCGGCCAGGACCCGATCGAGAGCCGGCGTGGCCTGCCTGGCGATCCGAAAGACGACCAGAGCCGCTATTTGGAAGCGGCTGCGCATGGTGTGATCGTGGGCGGCCTGTACCTGCCCAACGGCAATCCGCAGCCGGGGCCCAAGTTCGACTACAAGCTGACGTGGATGCAACGCCTGCATCGGCACGCGAACAGCCTGGTCGCGCTGCCGCACCCGGTCGCGTTGATTGGCGACTTCAACGTCGTGCCCACGGATGCGGATATCTACGACCCCAAATCGTGGCGCAAAGACGCGCTGCTGCAGCCCGAGGTGCGCGATGCGTATCAGGCGCTGCTCGGGCAGGGCTGGACCGACAGCCTGCGTGCGGTGCACGGTGACACGCAGATCTTCACGTTCTGGGATTACTTCCGCCAACACTTCGCCCGCGACCGCGGGCTGCGCATCGATCATCTGCTGCTCAATCCGGTGCTTGCGCCTCGCCTCAAGGACGCGGGCGTGGACCGCTGGGTGCGGGCGCTGGAAAAGCCCAGCGACCATGCACCGACCTGGATCGAAATCGTGGCGCCACCCAAGCCCCGATAGCCGCACCGGCCCGATATCGAAAACACGCTGGACACGCTACAGTCCTCCGGCAGGTCGTTTGCGAGGGTATTGCCATGCCATATCGGAAAAGGGACATCGCCCCAAGCGTCGGCGAAGGTAAACGCCTGCCGGCCGGCCCGGAAACGCCCGTGTTCTGCCGGGCGCGCGAGTATCCTGCCGGCACGATCATCGCGCTGCATCACCATCCGGACCGCCATCAACTGGTCTACGCCGAAACCGGCGTGCTGGTGGTTCAGGCCGGGGCAGGGCGCTGGGTAGTGCCCAGCACGCGCGCGATCTGGATCCCGGCCGGCATGGGCCACAAGGTCAGCTGCATCGGCGCGGTCGGCATGCGCAGCCTGTACATCCTGCCGCAGGCGATCGCCCACCCGCCGGCGAGCGCGTCAACCGTATCGGTGACGCCGTTGCTGGCGGCGTTGATCCATGCCGCGATGGAGGTGCCGCCAGCGTACCGGCCGGATTCGCGCGACGGGCGGCTGATGCAGTTGATTCTGGATGAGCTGCAGATGCTGCCGGTACTGCCGTTGCACCTGCCGCAGCCCGCCGATCCACGTTTGCAGGCGATCGGCCGGCAGCTGGAATCCATGCCCGACGATCCGTCCACCCTGCAGGACTGGGCCGGCCGCCTCGGCGTGGATGTCAAAACCATCCAGCGCCTGTGCGCACGCGAGCTGGGCATGACCTTCGGGCAATGGCGGCAACAGGCGCGCCTGCTGCGTGCACTGGAACAGTTGGCGCACGGCGAAAAGGTGATCGACGTGGCGCTCGCGCTGGGCTATGCCAGTCCGAGCGCCTTCACCGCGATGTTCAAAAAGCGCTTCGGCCAGCTGCCGAGTCAGTTCTTCCACTGAGGCAAACGCCTCAGTGCATCGTCGTCTTCGGCAGGAACGCCGTCGCCAGCCCGAGCAGTGGCAGGTACGAGGTGAAGTGGTAGACCCATACGATGCCATGCACGTCGGCCAGGTTGCCCAGCCCGGCTGCACCAATACCGCCGATGCCGAACATCAGGCCGAACATCAGGCCCGACACCATGCCCACGCGGCCCGGCACCGCTTCCTGCGCATACACCACCAGCGCAGCGAATGCCGAGGACATGATCAGCCCGATGGCCACTGCCAGCACGGCGGTGCCCATGAGGTTGGCGTAGGGCAGGGCGAGCGCGAACGGCGCCACGCCCAGGAAGGAAATCCAGATCACCGCCTTGCGACCGATCCGGTCCCCGACCGGGCCGCCAATGAAGGTGCCCAGCGCGACCGAAGCCAGGAAGATGAAGAGGTACATCTGGCTCTGCTGCACGCTCAGGCCGAAGCGTTCGATCAGGTAGAAGGTGAAGTAGTTGGTGAACGAGGCGATGTACACGAACTTGGCGAACATCAGCACTGCGATCACCGCGATGGCCTGGATCACCTTGCCACGGCTCAGCCCGACGCCATGGCTCTTGGCCAGGCTCTTCATCTTGGCCTGACCATGCTGCACGGTCCAACCGGTGAGGCGGAACAGCACGGTGATGGCCAATGCGGCCGCCAGCATGAACCAGGCGATCGCACGCTGCCCATGCGGAATCACGATGACGGCGGCGAGCAGCGGCCCGATCGCCGAGCCGGTATTGCCACCGACCTGGAACGTGGATTGCGCGGTACCGAAGCGACCGCCCGAGGCCATCCGCGCTACGCGCGAGGCTTCCGGATGGAAGGTGGCCGACCCGATGCCAACGATGGCCGCGGCGATGAGCAGCATTTCGTAACTCGTGGCCATCGCCATCAGCGCGATGCCGACGAACGTGGCGATCATCCCCGAGGGCAGCAGATACGGCAGCGGCCGCTTGTCGGTGTACATGCCCACCCACGGCTGCAGCAGCGAGGCCGTGACCTGGTACACCAGGCCGATGATGCCGATCTGGCCAAAGGTGAGCGAGAACTCGCTCTTGAACATCGGGTACACCGCCGGCAGCACCGCCTGGATCATGTCATTGAGCAGGTGCGCGAACGCTGCGGCACCGACGATGCGGATCGCAAAGCCCTGGTTGGGGGCGGGGGTGAGGGGTTCGGTGGGGAGGACGGGCGGGGCAGCGGTTTCAGTGGTCATGGGGGCAGGATCAGGAGCGGATGGAGCCATGGGCATCGACGGGGCAAGCGTAAGCCGTGTATGGCACCGCGTCTCTCGCGATCTGGGCGGATATCGTCGCGTTAAGGACATGCCGGCGTCTGTGACATTACAACTAATTGCATATCTTCAAGAGGGCAGCGCTCCTAAAGTCGTCGGCTTCATAACGACCGGCTATCCCGACATGACCACTCGCACCCTCAGTCGCCTGAACCGTCTGCGCCCGCTTTCGCTCGCCATTGCCGCGACCTGCGCGTGCAGCGGGCCCGTCCTGGCCCAGAGCCTGGGGCCGGTCGTCGCCGATGGTCACCCGCTCGACGTCATCTCGGGCAGCTATGCGTCCGCCGATGACGGAGCCGCCGGGTATGTCTTCCACGCGCTCAATGGCGGCAGTATCGGCTCCGGCGGGCCCGTATCGCTTACCGCCAGCGGTGCCAATACGGCCGCCGCCCGCGCCGAAAGTGCTGGCACGCTCATCTTCGCTGCGGGCGACATCACCACCTCGGGGGCCAGTGCGGTTGGGCTTTCTGTCGCCACGGGCGGCCGCATCGAGCTGCAGGCCGATGCTGGCGGACAGGGCACCAGGGTCGCCACGAGTGGCCGGGGCAGCACGGCGGCGCAGGTCGATTCGGGCACGTTGGTGATGGGCAATGCGACGCTGGAAACCACCGGTAGCGGGTCGCACGGGGTGCTGGCCACCGGCACTGCGCAGGTGGAGATGGTGGGAGGCCACATCCAGACCAGCGGTGACCGGTCCCACGCCGTGATGGCAGACAACGGAGTGGTGACGCTGCGCGATGCACGGATCCAGACCGGTGCCAGCTACTCTGACGGCCTGTATGCGCTCAATGGTGGACGCATCGAGGGCGACAACGTGCAGGTCAGCACCGCAGCCGATGGCAGCGCCGGGGCGCGGGTGGCGGGGGGCGCTACGCTGTCGCTGATCAATTCCGATCTCCACGTCGCCGGCGAATACGCCATGGGCGTTGAACTCAGCGGTGGCACCTTGCGCATCGAGAACAGTGCACTGCGCTCGGACCACGAGCGTGGCGATGGTGTTTACCTCAGGGCGAACAGCCGGGCCGACATCATCGGGACGACGATCACGGCCGGGGGCTACGGGATCAACATCAACGGCGACGGCAGCGATGTGCGGCTGAGCGATGTGGAGATCACCGCAAACCGGCGCAACGGCATCTGGATGCCCAGAGCGTCTGCTTTGACCATGCTTCGCGGCAGCATCACCACCAGCGGCGATGGTGGGGTGGGCATCGACAATCGCCAAGGCGTTGCAACGCTGGATGGGGTGACGATGCACACCGGTGGCGCCTCGGCGCATGGTCTGTATGCGTCCTACGACGCGGGTGGGACGCAGCCGCTCTTCGAAGCCGATGGCGTCGACGTCACCACCACCGGCGCAGGCAGCATTGGTGCGGTCGCACGTCTTGGCGGCATCGTGCATCTGCGCGACAGCACCCTGCTGACCACTGGCGCCAAGGGCTACGGCGTGCTCAGCGGTGGCCCGGGGGAGCTGACGCTGCGCGACACGCACGTGCGCACCCAGGGCCTGGAGGCCTATGCAGGCGTGGTCAATGCCAACGGCCGGCTGGATATCGATGGCGGCTCGCTGATCAGTGAGCGCCATGCTGCATTGTGGGTGCGTACCGCGCGCGAGGTGGCAGCACGCAACGGCGCCCAGCTGATCGGCGGCAATGGGACGTTGATGGATGTGGATGCTGCTTTTTCGAGCCCGTTCGAGCTCCACCTGGACCAGGATGTCTACGCGCAGGGCGACATCGCAATCACCCCGGAGGACATTGCCGCCGGCGTACCGGTACTGGCCGACATCCGCGTACGCCTCAACGGCCGTTCGCACTGGGTGGGCGCCACTACCGCGGTCAACCAGGTGGCGCTGTCCGACAACAGCCGCTGGACCCTCACCGGGGACGCCAGCGTCGGCCAGCTGAACCTGCAGGACAGCACCCTGGCCCTGTCGGCAGCGGGCAGCACGAGCTTCAACCGGCTCACCGTGTCCGGCGACGTCGAGGCGAACAATGCGCTGCTGATCTTCAACGGCGCGCTGGGCGATGACACCTCGCTGATCGACTTCCTGCACGTGCGCGGCGACACCCGCGGCAGCGCGGGCATCCAGGTCAACAATGTGCACGGCCTGGGCGCGCAGACGAGCAACGGCATCCAGCTGATCCAGGTCGATGGCCGGTCCGATGCGGCTTACACCTTGAACGGGCGGGCCGTGGCAGGCAGCTATGACTATTTCCTGCACAAGGGCGGCGTCACCACGCCCGGCGATGGGGGTTGGTACCTGCGCTCTGCGCTGACCCCGACCCCGCCGGACCCGTGCGATCTCGACCCGACTGGCCCCGGCTGCGTCACCGTACCGCCGCCGGACCCGTGCGATCTCGACCCCACTGGCCCAGGCTGTGTCATCGTGCCGCCGCCGGAACCGTGCGATCTCGACCCCACTGGCCCAGGCTGCGTCATCGTACCGCCGCCGGAACCGTGTGAGGCCGACCCGACCGGCCCCGGCTGCGTCATCGTACCGCCGCCGGAACCGTGTGAGGCCGACCCCGCCGGCCCTGGCTGCGGCATCGTACCGCCGCCGGAACCGTGTGAGGCCGACCCCACTGGCCCCGGCTGCGGCATCGTACCGCCGGATCCCTGCGAAGCCGCGGAAGGCGACACCGCCTGCGATCGCCCGCCGCCGCCGCAGATCGTGCGGCCCGAAGCGGGGGCCTATCTGGCCAACCAGGCGGCCGCCGTGTCCCTGTTCCAGCATCGGCTGCAGGACCGTAATGGTGCTGACGGCATGGGCGAGGTGCGCGGTGCCGGTTGGCTGCGTGTCAGCAGCAGCCAGACCCGGCAGGACGTCGCCGGGCAGCTGGCACTGACAGGCCGTGCAACGGTGCTGATGGGCGGCCTGGATGTGTTGCATTGGGGCGGGGCCAGCCAGGGCAGCGCCGGTGTGCTGCTGGCGGCCGGGCAGGCCTCGACCGACGTGCGTTCGCGGCTGAGCGGTTATGCGGCGACGGGCACGGTAAAGGGCGGTGCGCTGGGCATCTATGCGACGTGGCTGCAGCGTCCGGGCGAGGGAACGGGCGCGTATGCCGATGGCTGGGTCCAGCATGGCCGCTACCGCAACACCGTGCAGGGCATCGGTCTGGCGAAGGAGCGTCAGGACGCGCAGACGCAGGCCGCCTCGGTTGAGACCGGCTACGCGTGGGCCATGCGGATGCGCAGCGGGACCCAACTGATGGTGCAGCCGCAGCTGCAGCTCACCTACACCGACTATCGTGCCGACCGGATCACCGAACACAACGGCACCCAGGTCGCCGTCGGTGCCGCGGGGGGGCTTTCCTCTCGATTGGGCGTGCGCCTGAGTGGTGACGTGCGCACCGAGGAGCGCCGCGTGCAGCCGTTCGTTGCTGCGCACTGGCTTCACGAGGGTGGCGGAAACCGGATCTGGATGGACGATGCGCTGATCGAGGGTGCGGTGCCGAAGAACCGTTACGAAGTGCGCGGCGGTGCGATGCTGCAGTTGGGGACGCGCTGGTCGGCGTGGGGCGACCTCGGCCTGCAGCGTGGCGATGCTGGGTATCGCAGTGTGAGTGCGCAGCTGGGCCTCAACGCACGCTGGTAAGCAGCGGCAGTACGCAAAGCACCAGCAGGTGAGCAGCGTCTGGATCGGCAGGGCTGCCCTGTGGATGCGCATGCAGCGCGGTTGAGGAGCGCATGCATAATCCATCTCACGGCCGGGCCGAAGCCCCGTGCACGGGAGGACAGGATGGTGTTGATCAGATTGCTCACCTTTGCGCTGCTGTTCGTCAGCGCCAGCGTCTGGGCCGCCACACCGGCGGCCCCTGTTTCGGCCCAACAGATCTTCAATCGCTGGCTCGCGGCCTACAACGCCGGCGATCCGGACACACTGCGGGCCGTGCTGTCGACCGCCGGCATCGACCACACCGCGCAGCGGTATCTGGATATCCGCGAGACCTTCGGCCCGTTCGAGGTGCTGACCAGAACCGTGGAGACACCCGATACCGTCGCGGCCATCGTGCGCGGCACAACCAGCGATCGCGGGGTGCTGATCACCGTGGCCATCGATCCTGCCAACAGACCGCGGCTCAAGACCTTGCAGCTGGAAGGCGTGGAGATACCCGTCGCCTTCCGGCCCGCGCGGCTTGAGATGCCCGCGCTCATCGCGCAGAGCCGTGCCCGTCTGGATGCGCTGGCAGCACAGGACAAGCTCTCCGGCACCTTTCTGCTGGCGCAGGACGGCAAGGTGCTGATGGCGTGGCAGGGCGGGCTGGCCGACCGGGAGCAGGGTATTCCGGTGGATAGCACCACGACATTCAGGCTCGCCTCGTTGAACAAGATGTTCACCGCGGTGGCGATCCTGCAGTTGGCCGAGGCGGGCAAGCTGACACTGGACGATAGGATTGCCCAGCATCTGAAGCATTACCCCAATCCGGCCGTCGCCACCGGTGTCACGATCCGGCAGCTGCTCAACCACACCAGCGGCCTTGGAGAGATCTTCGACGAGGCATTCGAGGCGCGGAAGACATCGCTCAAAACGCTGGCCGACTATTGGCCCGTCTATGGCGCTGCGGCCCCGGCCTTCAAACCCGGCACCCAGGACCAGTATTCCAACTACGGCTACATCCTGCTTGGCTCGATCATCGAGGCGGCATCGGGACAGTCTTACGATGCCTACGTCGAACAGCACATCTTTGCGCCGGCGGGCATGACTTCCACGGGAGCGGCGCCCGAGGCGACCCTGGTGCCAGGCCGCGCGGTGCCCTACACGCTGAGCGAGGGCCATTGGGTGCGCGAGACCAAGAGCCTGCCGTTGCGCGGTACATCGGCGGGCGGCGGTTACAGCACCGCCCAGGATCTGCTCCGGTTCGCCGAGGCGTTGCGCAGTGGCCGGCTGATCCCGGCCGCGGCATTGGACGCGGCCACCTCACCGCAGAATACCAAGGGCTGGTACGGCTACGGCTTCATGGTGAGCGGTGAGGGAGAGCAGCGCCAGTATGGCCACGAGGGTGGGGCGCCCGGTGCGAATGCCGCGCTCATCGTGCTGCCCAGCAACGGCTACGTGGTGATCGGGCTGAGCAATGTCGATCCCGATGCGATGGAGAACGTGGTCAACTTCGTCGGCAACCGTCTGCCGCTGCCGCAGCGCGGCCTCAGCGCCAGCCCAGCAGCGCCGGCAACGACGAGGCCAGCAACGCGATCCCGGACACGGTGAGCAGGCTGAGCACGATCTGCCGGAACCGCAGGTCGCTGATGCCGATGTACAGGCGGGTGCCGAGCAGGGTTGGGATCAACATGGCTGGCGCCACGATGGCAAACATCGGCAGCATTTCGCGGGTGACGATGCCGGTGCCGACATAGGTGCCCATGGTCACCAGCAGCATGGACAGGTTGAAGTTCTGGACCACGGAGCGCTGCACGTCACGCTCATAACCGCGCAGCGTGCACCACAGCGTCGGCAGGGTGCCGGTGAATCCTCCAAGACCGCCCATGATGCCGCCGGCAAATCCCACCACACCATCGGCCGCGCGCCCGCCCGCCGAGATACGCGGCAGCTGACGTGACAGCAGCATCGCCGGGCACCACAGCACCAGCAAGGTGCCCAGGATCGCCTTGAGCCAGTGCATGTCGAGCAGGGGCAGCAGGTAGACGCCCAGCGGAATCCCGGCCAGCCCGCCCAGCACGAAAGGCAGCAGGGTCTTCAGATTGAAGCCGCGGCGCACGGTGAACGCCGCCAGCAGTTGGCCGGTCAGGGCACCGAACACCGAGAGGGTGGCCGCCAGCCTGGGATCCAGCACCCACGCCCAGAAGGAGAGCGCCACCAGCCCGAACGCGAAGCCCGACAGCCCCTGCACAAAGCCCGCCACGATGGCGCCCAACGCCACCACCAGGTAGATCGAATCCACGATGACTCCTTACTGCGCGTCGGCGAAGGCATCCGTCGCGCGCACCAAGGCATCGGCAGTCGCCGGTTCCGTTGCGCTGTGACCGGACACCACCATCTGCAGCGAGGCCTCGGGCCAGACACAGGCCAGGTCCCACGCACTGCGGGCCGGGCAGATGATGTCGTAGCGGCCCTGCACGATCACGCCGGGCAGATGCCGGATGCGGTCGATATCGCGAAGCAGCTGCGCATGATCGAGGAAGGCATGGTTGCGGAAGTAATGCGCTTCGATGCGCGCCTTGGCCAGGGTGTGCAGCGGATCGTCACCGGACACCGCGTCGACGTCGTGTTCCAGCGTGGCAGCGTGATCTTCCCACCCCAGCCAGGCCTGCGCGGCGGCGATGCGGGTCGCTTGGTCCGGACTGTCCAGGCGACGCCAGTATGCGGCGATCATGTCGCCGCGTTCGTCTTCAGGGATATGCGCCTCGTAGGCCGCCCAGCGCTCCGGGAACACCCAGCGCGCACCGCCATCGGCTTCGGCAAACCAGCGATTCTCTTCGGCACGGCCCAGATAGACCCCTCGAAGAATGAGGCCGGTGGCGCGTTCCGGATGGGCCTGGGCGTAGGCGAGTGCCAGCGTGGAGCCCCAGGACCCGCCGAACACCAGCCAGCGCTCGATGCCCAGCCGCGCGCGGATGATCTCCACGTCGGCGACCAGGTGCTGGGTGGTGTTGTCCCGCAGCTCACCGAACGGGGTGGAGCGGCCGCTGCCGCGCTGGTCGATCAGGACGATGCGATACCGTGACGGGTCAAAAAAGCGCCGGTGGGTGGGCGATACGCCGGCACCCGGCCCGCCATGCAGGAAAACCACCGGGATGCCGTCCGCAGCGCCGCACTCCTCGACGAACAAGGTGTGCAGGTCATCGACCGCCACCTGATGGGTGCGGAAGGGTGTGATCGCGGGATAAAGCGTGCGCATGGTGGGCGTCCTACGGAAAACTGACCCCACATGATACCGCCCGGGTTCGTCGAGCCGCGTCCGTGACGCGTCACAATGGCGGCGGGCTGTCCCTGTCGCGCTGCACCCGCGTCCGATACGCCGCCACGTTGTCACCGCGGATGCGTCGCTCCTGCGTGCCGATCACCGTATCGACCTTGCGGTCCGCGCCGGTCACCGGCTTGGCCTCGATCGCGGTATCACGCTCGAACGCATGCGATTTGTCGGTGTTGCGGTAGTACCGGTACAACGCCCAGTACAACGCCGTGGCACCGGCGGGGCCGGCGGCAAGCAGCCAGAGTCCACTGTCATCGCTCATGAGGCAGCTACCAGGAAGAAGAGAACGAGGGCTTCAATGATGGTGCCGGTGGTGAGCGCGGCCAGCAGCAGCTTCCACTGCTGCACCGGCACGCTGCCCATGGTTTCACCGGTGCGGCCATTCACCGCGATGTAGTGCAGCATGCCGCCATTGCGGCCCGGCTGGTGGTACGAGTACAGCCACACCGGCAGGTACATCGATACCCAGCGCGTGCCGTGCACATCCACGCGCTCGCGTTCCCAGCGCACGCCACGATCGTAGCGGCGCACCGAGCCTTCCACCTGGGCGCGGGCGATCGACAGCAGCTGGTCTTCCAGCCGTGGGCGCAGCTTTTCCACGTCGAGGTTGCGCTTTTCCGAGGTGAAGCCGGCCAGATAGGAGGCGTTCCACTTCAGGGCGTTCTTGGTATCGAACGGCAGGATCGCGTTGATGATGTTGTTGGTGTTGGTCTGCGTATCGAGGTTGCCACGCTCGGCCGAGGATTCCATGGTGAGATCGTCCACGGTGAAATCCACCTGGCGATCCACCTGGTAAACGTCGGCGTCGTAATACGTTTTCTTGTTCTTCTCGGTGCCGCGCGTGTACTGCCGGGTCTGGATCTCGCCCTTGCCCGATACGCTGGCGCTGACATTGCTGTCCACCACCATGTAGGGCAGGTAGACGCCGGAGACATTCTCGGGCGTGAACTGATCCTTGAACGCCTTCAGTGCGAACAGGCGGCGCTTGTCCACGAACTGGCGGATCCGCGCGACCGCATCGTCCTTGCTGATATGGAACGGCAGCACCGCATCGGGCACCGCGCCATTGGAGATCTGCTCGTTGACCCCGAACACATGGCGGCACCAGTGGCAGCGTGCGGTCATGGTGCTTTCGGTGTTGATCGTGACTTCGGCACCGCAGCCAGTGCACTTGAAACTCATCAGGCTGGCGGTATCGGCTTCGATGTCGCGTGCGCCCGAGGCGATGACCGTGCCGCGCAGCTCACCGATGCCTTCACCAAAGCCAAAGGCCTCCTCAACGCGCTCACCGTGCCATTCGTGCCGGCAGAACTGGCAGACCAGCACATCGGTGCCCAGCTTGAGCCGTATATCGCTGGAGCCGCACTTCGGGCAGCGGTTGAGACCGTCCTTCAGCTCGGCCGCGGCGGTGTCCAGCGCGACCGGATCCGGGGCCTGCACCTCATCGCGGATGGGCTGGGGCAGGGTGGCTGGATCCACCGGGAAACTGCCCGGCAACGGCGGCACCTCCCGGGGCGAGCCCGGGCCAGTGACCGGGGCCACCGGGGAAGGCGGCAACGGCGGCGGAACCGCCGGGATCGGCGGTGGAATCTTGGGGTCGGACATGGTGTCGGTGCGCTCGGTGTCTTACAGCCCCAGCGCCTTGGCCTTGAGCTTGTCGTAGTCGTCCTGGGTGATCAGGCCGAGGTCCAGCATCTCTTTGGCCTTCTTGAGCTTGGCGACCGGATCATCCGCGGCCGGAGCAACCGGCTGCTGCATGCCGCCGACCCCGAGCATGCCCGAGGCCATGCCCACGCCGACCAGGCCGGCCGCGCCGCCGTTCTCGCCCGCCGACTGGATGCCCTGGGCCACACTGGCCTGCAGGTTGGAATTGCCACGCGAGCCGGCCAGGGCATCGGCGCGCTGCACGGTCTTGAGCAGCTCGCGGGTGTTGGCGTCGTACTCGATCGAGACAATGGCGGTCTTGACGATGGCCAGGCCACGGTCGGACTTCCATTGGTAACCCTGCTCGACGGCAGCGGACAGGCTCTGCGCAAAGCCGAGCGAATCCTGCTGCAGCTTGGTGATGCGGTTGCCCTTGCCGGGATCGTTCGTATACAGGCTGAAGGCTGGCGCGAGCGAGCCCACCACTTCATTGAACAGCTGGCTGGCGGCGGCGTTGTCCAGATCGGTGAAATCGAACACCTGGCCGGGCTGGAGGTAGCTGGCCGGCACGAAATTCTTCACGAACAGGATCGGATCGACGATCTTCAGCGTGTACGAGCCGCGCGTGACCGCGCCGACCTGCGTGCCGAGGAAACCGTCATCCCAGTAGATTTCGGACTGCGTGCCGAAACGGTTGTCCGGCAGTTCCTTCAGCGAGACAAAGAACGCCGCCTGCTGCGACCCTGGCTGGCCGCCGAACTTGAAGCGCTCCCAGCTCTGCTTGATCAGCGGGCTGACGAACCCGTCACCGGCGAAGATCGACTGCGAATTGGTATCGTCCGAGCGCCATTCATAGCCACCCGGTTCGGCGACGAAGCCGGTGATCGCGCCGTCCTGGAACAGCAGCAGGCCGTACCCTTCGGGCACGACGATCTTCGAGCCGTTGGTGATGATGTTGGAGGAGGCGCTGGTGTTGGAGCCGCGCCCGGCATTGGTGCCACGCGGCACCGCCGCGAACAGCGCTGCCGTGGAGGGCAGGCCCGTCGGGACGGTGTAGAAATCCTTCCACTGGTCGGCCAGAACACCACCGACTGCCCCTGCCACTGCCTGACGAAGACCCATGACCCACTCCCTGCGATTCGTGGACGGGCACCGTGCCCGCCATGCTCGTCTGACTATATCAGCAGCCAGTGCGCCGGCAGTGGCGCCCTGATCCGGCCGCGGTGCCGGTCAGGTAGCGGCTGCATCCAAACGGCTCCGCCGCCCGTAGACCGCCCATGAACCCCAACTCGCCGATCGCCCGGAAGTGGCCTACGATGGACGCTGACCTGCCAGCTGCAAGGATGACGCCCTTCGAGGCTGCCCGGATGACTGCCGCGCCTGCTCAACACCCGGTGGAGCTGAAAGCCTGGGCTGCGGACGTGGCGGCGATCGCCAGTACGCGGGATCGTGAGTGTTTCATGCGGATCTACGATCACTTCATGCCGCGCCTGTGCCGATATCTGAACGGGCTGGGCGCGCCCCACGGCGTGGCCGAGGACCTGGCCCAGGAGGTCCTGCTCAAGTTGTGGAACCGCGCCGATCTCTACGATCCGATGCGGAGCAGCCTGGGCACCTGGCTGTACCGGGTGGCCCGCAACCTCCATATCGATCGCGTGCGGCGCGAGCACATCTGGGTGCATGCCCATGACGTGGTGGAGCAGGCGGCAGAGCAGGACGACGGGCGCGGCTCTCTGGCCGAGCTGCACACCGAGCATGTCCGGCTCAAGCAACGGCTGGATGAACTGTCCGCCACCCAGGCACGGTTGATCCGGATGTCCTATTTCGAAGCAAAGACCCATGCCGAGATCGCCAACGAGTTGAACATGCCGCTGGGCACGGTGAAATCACATATCCGGCGGGCCTTCCTGCAACTGCAGGCGTTGATGGGAGAGCAGCGATGAATCCTCGGCACCATCTGGATCCGGCCACCGTGCTGGGGTTTGCGACCAGTACGTTGGCCCCGGAGATGTCCGTGGTCGCCGCTGCCCACCTGGAAGGGTGCGCCCACTGCCGGGAGCAGCTGCGTTCGGCCGAGCGTTTGGGGGGCGTGTTGCTGGAGCAGCAGTTGTCGCCGCCGCCCGAGGAGAATCGCCAGGCAGCACTGCGCGAGGCGATGCTGGGTAGGCTGGAGGCCACACCCTCCGCTGGGCCACCAACGCTGCGACGGGACGACGTGGAGCATGGCACCGCGGGCGCGCACGATCCGGATCGGATGCCGGCCGCGCTTGAGCCGCATTTCGGCAGCTCCTACCGCTCGCTGAAATGGCGCTGGATGGCGCCGGGTGTCCACTGCATACGTGCACCGGCGCACCCGTCGTTGATCATGCTCAAGATCGCCCCCGGCAAATGCCTGCCCATGCACAGCCATGGCAACAGCGAGCTGACCCAGATTCTCCGCGGCGCCTATGACGATTCCCTGGGGCATTTCGCCCCCGGCGATGTGGCTGATCTGGACAGCGACGTCGAGCATCAGCCCGTGACCACCCCCGGTGTGGCGTGCATCTGTGTGTCAGCGTTGGATGCGCCGCTGGTCTTCAGCGGGTGGTTCGCGCGCAAGCTGCAGCAGGTGTTCAAACTCTGACGGGGCGCGGTGTGATCGCGGCCTGTTCGAACACCTGCATCACCGCGGCCGGCGCCATGGGCCGGGCAAGCAGGTAGCCCTGCACTTCATCGACCCCCATCGCGGCCAGTACATCCACCTGCGCCTGATGCTCGACGCCCTCGGCCACGGTGAGGTAGCCCAGCTCGTGGGCCAGATGATGGATGGCCGAAACTTTGGCGCGCGCGCGCGAACTGCTGGCGATGCCGTCGATCAGTGACTTGTCCAGCTTGACCGTGTGGATGGGAAGGTCGGACAGGTAGCTGAAATTGCTGTAGCCACTGCCGAAGTCATCGATCGCCACCGTGATGCCGGCCTGTGCCATCGCCGCGATGTGGCCGATGGCCGGCGATCCCGGGCGCAGCCATTCGCCTTCGGTGATCTCCAGTTCGATCATCGAGAACGGCAGCGCCCTGTGCTCCAGCTTGCTGCGGATGTCCTGCCAGGCCGAGGCATTGGACAGATAGCTGCTGGACAGGTTGATCGAGACCGGAATGTCCTGTCCTTGGGCGCGCCACGCCTGGACCTGATCCAGCGCCGTGTCCAGCACCCAGTGGGTCACCTCATCCATCAGTGCGGTCCGCTCGAAGACCGGAATGAACTCGCCCGGGCTGATCGGCCCCAGGGTGGGGTGGTTCCACCGGATCAAGGCTTCGGCCGAGACCGGGCGCCGACCGTCCAGGGTGAAGCGCGGCTGGTAGTCCAGGTGGAAGTCACCGGCCTGCAGCCCGCGTTCGGCATCCGAGGCCAGGCGGTAGGCACGGTGCATCGTGTCGTCGCGCTGTTCGGAGTACCAGCAGAACGGCTGTCGGGCATCGAACGCACCCTGCGTGCTGACCAGCAGCCGTCGCAGCAGGTCGTGGCTGTCCTCTTCGCCCGGATCGACGGCACAGATGCCGGCATGGAAGCGGGGTGACATCGGGACCGCAGCGGCCATCAGCGGACGCAACATGCGCGTTCTCAACTCCAGGATCAGCGCCTCGACCTGTGCTGCGGCGGGCATCTCGACCACGAAGGCGAAGCGCGTCACCCCCACGTGGTAGACCGTTGCCACGCCCTCCAGCGCGGCTCGCAGGCGGACGCCCCCGCGCCGGATCAGGGCCTCCAGCGGGCGCAGGCCCAGCACCTGGCCCACCTGGTTGGCCCGCGGAATGTCGAGGATGTCCACCGCAACGGCATAGGCCGTTCCTTGGGCGCAACGCGCGAGGATGCCGGGCAGATCCGCATGGAACTGGTGCCGGCTTGGCAGGCCGCTGACCGGGTCCAGCCGGCCGGACATCGCCCGCAGCTCCAGCTGCGCGACCACCAGTTCGGCCAGGGTGCTCAGTTGCTCCTGATCCCCCTGATCGAACGTGCGCGGGCGCGTGTCCATGATGCACAAGGCCCCGATGGGCACGCCGTTCTTGGCCACCAGGGGGGCGCCGGCGTAGAAGCGCAGATGCGGGCTGTGGGTGACCAGCGGGTTGTCCCGGAAGCGGGGGTCCTGCTGGAGATCGGGCACCACCAGCACGCCCTCGGAGGTGACGGCGTGGGCGCAGATCGAGGCGCGGATGTCGGTCTGCGCCATGGGCAGGCCGATCCGGGAAAGGAAGCGCTGCTCCACATCCCCGAGGATGGAGACGAACGCCACCGGGGCATCGAAGGTGTACCCGGCAAGTGCCGTAAGCCGGTCCAGCGCAGGCACGGATGCCAGGCCATCGAGCTGCATGGCACTGAGGACCGCGCTGCGTTCGTCGCGTTGTGAGGTGGGGGGAGTCATTCCACGCTATACGGACGAAACACGCCCCTGGATGCGCTTACCAGTCGGTCGGCGCGTAGTCCTTCAGGAACTGGCCCCAGACATGTTCGCCGGTGTTGAACCCGTGGATGATCGGATCAACGATGCGCGCAGCGCCGTCGACGATATCCAGCGGCGGATGGAAGCGCTCTTCCTTCACCTTCTTGGCCGCGATGTCCGCCGGATCCTCGTCGGTCACCCAGCCGGTGTCCACACTGTTCATGTGGATGCCATCGTTCTGGTAATCGGCGGCCGAGGTGCGCGTCATCATGTTCAGCGCGGCCTTGGCCATGTTGGTGTGCGGGTGGCGGGTGGTCTTGAAGTTGCGGTAGAACTGCCCCTCCATCGCCGAGACGTTGACGATGTGCTTGTCACGCTCAGGCGTGCGCAGCATCAGCGGCTTCAGGCGCGCATTGATGATGAACGGCGCGATGGCATTGACCAGCTGGGTTTCCAGCAGTTCCACCGACGGCACTTCGGCCATCAGCATGCGCCAGGAGTTGCGACCGCGCAGATCCACCTGCTGCAGGTCCTGATCCAACCGGCCATCCGGGAACAGATGCTGCTGGGCGACCAGCTCGTCCTCCAGCAGCGGCACCTGCGACAGCTCGGCGGCACGGGTCAGGCCATTGGCGGCATTGAAATCACGCCCCTGGACCACCGGCAGCGCGGCCGAGGCGGTGGTGCCGAGCAGTTCGGCACTGCGCAGGCCCTCGTAATCGCCGATCAGCTTGCGCAGCGTCTCGGGTACCTCATGCAGCGCGGCGGTTTCGCCGGCCATCATGTGCGCATAGAACTGCGGCGGGCGGCGCACGGTCTGGCAGGCGTTGTTGATGATGAAATCGAGGCGCGAACGGGTGGCCAGCAGTTCGTTGCAGAAGGCCTCCACGCTCGGGGTGTGGCGCAGGTCCAGGCCGTACACCTGCAGGCGGTGGCCCCACACGCCGAAGTCCGGCTCTTCGGCGTAGCGCGCGGCCGAATCCCGCGGGAAGCGCGTGGTCACGATCAGCTCGGCACCGGCCCGCAGCAGCTTCAGGCCGGCCTGGTAGCCGATCTTGACCCGGCCGCCGGTCAGCAGCGCGACGCGGCCGGTGAGGTCCGCCGTCTCGGTGCGCTTGACGAAGTTCAGCTCGGCACAGGCCGGGCACATCTGGTCATAGAAGTGGTGCAGCTGGGTGAACTTCTGCTTGCAGACATAGCAATGGCGCAGTTCCGGGGAATGCACCGGTTCCGGCGTGGCCGCCGCATTCTCGCCGTTGGAGGCGTCATGCAGGCCGGCCGCGTGCGGCGGGAAATAGTTCGGGGTGCTGAACACCGGCTTGCGGCGCAGGGCGCGGATACCGGTCTGCGCCAGCAGCGCCTCGGACTTGGCCACCTTTTCCTGGTGCCGCGCCTTGGCCTGCTGCTTCAGCTTGGCCCGGCGGGCCTTGGGCTCGGGGTGATACACCTTGGCCACCACCTGGTGCAGGCGCACGCGGTCTGCTTCGGGCAGCGTATCGAGCACGCTGCGGTCGGCTTCGATGGCCTCCAGCAGGTCCAGCGCGGTGCGCAGGCGGTCGGTCAGGGGCAGGTCGTCGTCGGCAAGGGGCAGGGCAGTGGTATTCAATTCGGATCCGGAAAGCAGCAGGAAGACAGGCATGGGCCGCCGCGCGACGGCCCCTGATGGGGGCATCCGCCAGCAGCCGGGGGCATACGGTGGGTGGCTATTGTCCCTGATCCTGAGTCTGCTTGCTTTCCCGTTGCCATCAACCTGAATGGAGAAAGCGTGTGCGGGCCCATTTCAGGGTCACACCGTTCCGCTTGCCCTTGGGCACCAGCTTCAGGCCCTCCGGATCAAGGGTCAACGTATAGACCTCGTCGCCGATCTGGACTTCCCGGCGGAGTGGTTTATCGAGTGGCGTCATGACGTGCTACGGCTTCGGCGGCGATTCGCGCTTCGGCTCCGCACCGGTCCCGGTGCCATGCCCGGAGTCCTGCTGTTCGGAGGCGGCTGTACCACTGCCGCCCCCGGGCACGTTACGGGCGGGCTCACTGCCTGCCGCCGGGGCAGGCTGCTCGATGGTATCGGCGTGCTTGCCCTGATCGGTAGGCTCGGCCTGATTGCAGGCCGACAACGCCATCGCCGCGAGGGCACTGAACAACAGGGTTCGCATGGCAACTCTCCGGAACTGAGACTAGCCCGCGTTGTAGCGCTGATTCCGTGCGCGGTGCGTGAGTCATCACTTATCACTCCGTGATGACAGACAGGGGGAGTAGCCTTGTCGCCGTCGAAGCTTAGCCGTTCCGTGGTCTACGGGCGGGGAGCCGGCGTGTTACGGAGCAGAGTTCACATCATGAGTATTCCCGAGGGATTGGACGAGCATCGTCGGGGGCAAGGCCTCACACGACGAGGCTTCCTTCTTGCGGTCGGTTCGGTTTCACTGCTCGCAGCCTGCCGTGACAAAGCGCCTGCCGTTGCAGCGCCAGCCGCAACAGCGCCCGCGGCCAAGACCGACACCGCCTTCCTCGAGCTCTCTTGCGCGCTGACCGGTAAGACCGATCTGGACCCGGCCACGGCCGACCGGATCGAGCAGGCGTTCGCCCATCTTCAGCCCGAGCTGCATGCGCAGTTCCCCACCCTGGTCACTCTGGCAGGGCAGGTGACTGGCGCACAGGCGCTGATCGCGGCGGCGGGCGACGCGAAACCCGCCGCTTTGGCCGTCATCACCGCGTGGTACACCGGCACCGTGGGCAAAGGCGTGCACGCCGTGACCGTGTCCTACCGCGATGCACTGATGCAGCGCTGCGTGGATGACGGTCTTTCACCACCGACCTACGTCCAAGGCGGCCCCGGCTGGTGGACGGCTGAGCCGCCGGCCCCGATTCGAGCACGCGCCTAAGTCCGCGCGGCCATCTCTCTTCTGTTCTAGATCTGGATTCCTCTCATGAAAGCTCCGGTTTTCCGTGATGGCGATGCCGATGCCGACGTCGTGATCGTCGGTTCGGGCGTCGTCGGTGCATTGATCGCCCACCAGCTGGTGCGCGCCGGTAAATCCGTGCTTGTGCTCGAAGCCGGGCCGCGCCTGAATCGCGCCGACGTGGTCGAAAACTGGCGCAACGTCAGCTTCGAACGACGCATCGGCAGCGATTTCCAAGGCCCGTTCCCGCAATCGAAATTCGCGACGGCGCCACTGTATTTCCCCGCCAACGATTACGTCGGCCTGACCGGCCCCGATGCCAGCAGCTTCCATCAGGGCTTCATCAAGGCGGTTGGTGGCACGACCTGGCACTGGGCTGCCTCCTGCTGGCGCCATCTTCCGGTCGATTTCAAGATGCAGTCCGCCTACGGGGTCGGGCGCGATTGGCCGATCAGCTACGAGGACATCGAGCCGTATTACTGCCGCGCGGAGGAAGCCATGGGCGTCTCCGGGCCGAACGATCCCGCGCAGCAGAGCCCTTCGGAGCGCTCCAAGCCGTACCTGGCCGACATGATTCCGTGGGGCAACGGCGACAAGGTATTCGCCGAGGTGGTCAATCCGCACGGCTACAACCTGGTGCCGATTCCGCAGGGGCGCATGATCAAGCCTTGGAACGATCGCCCCGCGTGCTGTGGCAACAACAACTGCCAGCCGATCTGCCCGATCGGGGCGATGTACAACGGCGTCCATACCGTGCAGGCCGCCGAAGCGCTGGGCGCCAAGGTGCTGGCCGAAGCGGTGGCGTACAAGATCGACACCGATGCGCAGAACCGTGTCACCGCCATCCACTGGTATGACAGCGACAAGGTCAGCCACAAGGCCACCGGCCGCAGTTTCGTGATCGCCTGCAACGCGCTGGAAACGCCGCGACTGCTGCTGCTGGCCGCCAACGAACAGAACCCGAACGGCATTGGCAATTCGTCCGACCAGGTCGGGCGCAATATGCTGGACCACTCTGGCTTCCACTGCTCCTTCATCGCCGACCGCCCGATCTGGCTGGGGCGTGGCCCGGCGCAGTCCAGCTGCATGGTCGGGCCGCGTGACGGCGCGTTCCGGTCGGAGTATTCGGCGACCAAGATCATCCTCAACAACATCAGCCGGGTGGCGATCGCCACCGACCAGGCACTGAAGATGGGACTGGCCGGTGAGGCGCTGGACGCGGAGATCCGACGCCGCGCGATCTACGGGGTGGATCTGTCGATCAGCCTGGAGCCGCTGCCCGACCCGAGCAACCGGCTGACGCTGTCCACGACCCGCGTCGATGGCCATGGCCTGGCCTGCCCGGACATCCATTACTCGCTGGGCGACTACGCGCGCAAGGGCTACGACAAATCCTGCGAGCAGCTGCGGCACATCGGCACGCTGTTCAACGCCGAAGAGTTCGTGATCACCACGGCGCTCAATGCCAACAACCACATCATGGGCTCGACCATCATGGGCGCGGATCCGCGCGATTCCGTGGTCGACGGCGATTGCCGCGCGCATGATCACCCAAACCTGTGGCTCCCAGGTGGCAGCGCGATGGTCTCGGCCAGCGTCGTCAACAGCACCCTGACCATGGCCGCGCTGGCCCTGCGCGCGGCCGATGCCATCGAGCGTGCCGTATGAAGGCCTTTCTGCTCATCGCATTGGGCCTGTTGGCTGGCGTCAGCCACACTGCGCGCGCCGATGACACCATCGAACGTGGGCGCTACCTGTCCGTGGCCGCGGACTGCGTGGCGTGCCATACCAGCCCGAAGCAGGGCAAGCCCTACGCCGGCGGTTACGCGATCGCCTCGCCGCTGGGTGAGATCTGGGCGAGCAACATCACTCCGTCCAAGTCCCACGGCATCGGCAACTACACGGAGGCCGATTTCGCCCAGGCCGTACGCGAAGGTGTACGCAAGGACGGCGCCCACCTCTATCCGGCGATGCCGTACACCTCCTACGCCAAGCTGACCGACGAGGACATCCACGCGCTGTACGTCTATTTCATGCAGGCGGTCGCACCGGTCGATGAGGAAGCACGTGCCACCGAACTGCCATTCCCCTTCAGCGTGCGCTCGTCCATGGCGGTGTGGAATCTGCTTTTCCTGGACAAGACCCCGTTCAAACCGGATCCGGCACAGAGCGCGCAGTGGAATCGGGGTGCCTACCTGGTGGAAGGGTTGGCGCACTGCTCCAGCTGCCACAGTCCACGCGGGTTGATGATGCAGGAGGTGGGCGGTAAAGCCTTCGCCGGTGGTTCGCTGGGCGATTGGTATGCGCCCAACATCACTTCGCACCCGATCAGCGGGATCGGCGGGTGGACCGATGACGAACTGGCCCAGTACCTGAAGACCGGCCGGGTTGAGGGCAAGGGGCAGGCCGGTGGCGGTATGGCCGAAGCGGTGACGAACAGCCTCTCCAAACTGCGCGATGAAGACATCCGTGCCATCGTGACTTACCTGCGCACCGTGCCTGCCGTGGCCGACAAGGACGCCACGCGTGCGGCCTTTGCCTGGGGTGACCCCACCGCGGCGCCGGGCGAACAACCGGTGCGTGGCACCAATGCCCCCCTGGCCTCCGGTGCAGTGCTGTATTCCGGGCTGTGTGCAAGCTGCCATGGCCCCAAAGGGGAGGGCAGCAAGGACGGCTATTACCCCTCGCTGGTGCACAACAGCACCGTCGGCATGACCCGGCCGCAGAATCTGGTGGCCACCATCATCGGCGGCATCGACCGCGAGGTGGACGGCCAGCACGTAGTGATGCCGCACTTTTCGGAAGGCTCGTACGTGCAGGCGCTGAGCGATGCCGATGTCGCGGCGGTCGCGAGCTATGTGCGGACCAGCTTTGGGCCCGGTGACCAGGTCACGGAAGCCCAGGTCGCGCTGATCCGCGATGGCGGTGAGAAACCGCTGCTGGCCAAGATCGCGCGCCTGTGGCTGCCGCTGCTCATCCTCGGGCTTGCGGCGTTCGTGGTGGTGATCCTGATGGTGCGACGCGCCTGGAAGAAACGCAGGCTGCGGAGGGCCTCGACATGAAACACACCCCTTATCTGATCAGCCTCGGGCTGATGGCGATCGCCGCCAGCCTACCGGCTTGGGCCGCCGCCAGCGATGCGCCCACGCCCAAACCGGTGGACACCATTGCCCAGACCCCGCTCAGCGCGGACTGGGCGGCCCGGATCTGGCTGCAGGACCGGGGCGTGACGCCGAGCGCCCGCATCGTGATTGCCACGGGCGTCAACAGCGACGGCTACAAAGGCACCGGCTGGTCCACCGCCGAGCACGTTGATTTCGGTGCCATGATCGATACCGGCAAGGCCTTCGGCTTCGACGGCACGATGCGGGTGGTGTTCTCCGACCGCTTCGGCAATGCGGTCAATGACCGCTCGACCGGTTCCTACGTGCAGAACCAGGCGTTCTATGGCCAAGGGCAGAACCTGCGCTTCAACGAACTCTCCTACGAGCGCTGGCTGCTGGACAAGCGGCTGAGCCTGAAGGGCGGCTTCTACTCGATGGGCAACGACTTCGGCGGCTTGCCGTACACCTGCAATTTCAACAACAACGGCCAGTGCGGGCATCCGCTGGGGCCGATCTACAGTTCCGGCTGGCTGGACAACCCGACCGGCCAGTGGGGCATGCGGGTGAAGTGGGCCGATCCCTCAGGCTGGTACGCACAGACCGGCATTTACGATGTCGTGCCGATGCGAAAGCAGGAGGGCAGTGGCTTCCGCGTGTCCGACCGCGGCAAGACCGGCCTGTTCCTGCCCGTGGAAGTGGGCTACAGCCACGGCAACACCGGCGAGCATTACGGCGGTACCTACAAGGCCGGCTACTACCTGGATACCTCCAACGCCGACGACATCGGCAATCCGGCCGCGCCGCGCGCTTCGCATCGCAGCGGTTCGTACATCCAGCTGGCGCAGCGCGTGCTGAAGCCCGAAGGCGACACCGTGCGCGGCCTGTCGGTATTCGGCGTGGCCACGCGTGCCGATGCCAAGACCGGACTCATGCGGTATTCGTGGGAAGCCGGCCTGAGTTGGCGCGGTGTGGTGGCCTCACGCGAGGATGATGTGCTCAGCCTGGCGTGGACCCGGCTGGACATCTCCGACCGCCTTGCCCAGTACCAGCGCATCACCGGCAAGGACGTGCAGAGCAACGAGCAGTTCGTGGAGCTCAATTACGGTGTGCAGGTGACCCCGTGGCTGATCCTGCGGCCTGCGGTGCAGTATGTGGCCCGGCCGGGGGCGTATGAGAGCCGGCCGGACAGCTGGGTGTTCACGCTGCAGGCGCAGGCGACGTTGTGATCACGCGGGACGGTCGTCCAATGCACGCACGCTCCACATCCGGGTGCCTAAAGTGATGCCCACACCATCGAGGCTGGCACGCGTGAATCCGCAGACGACCGTTTCCCCACCGTTTCCCCGCCGCGCGATGCCCGACAGCTGCCACTTCGACCTGCTGGATGTGAGCGCGCTGCAGGATCCCTGCAGCGGCCGCATCGTTCACCTGTATTCGATGGTGGCGCGCTGCCTGTCGTGTGAGGTGATCTTCAAGGCGCAGGAAGGCGCTGGCTTTGTCAGCAACGCGGCCGCGCGGGTACTGCGTTGCCCCACCGGCTGCGGCGAGCAGTCGCTGAAAGCCGCCACCCTGCGCCAGTGGGCGCCGAACGCCGCCTGAGACGGATGTAGCGTCACGGCAGCCCGACGACACGGTTGCACCGTTAGCGCATCAGCATCGCTACAGCAGCAGCAACGCCGCGATCAGCGCCGGCGGCATCACCAGTACCCCCAGTTTGAAGAACTGCAGGGCGCTGACGTTCTCGCCCTCCCGCCGCAGCGCGACCAGCCACAGCATCGTGGCGAGCGAGCCGGTGACCGACAGGTTCGGCCCGAGATCCACGCCGATCAGCAGCGCCGCGCGCGTCTGCGCCGGCAAATCAGCCATCTGCCCCAGTGATCCGGCGACCAGCCCGATGGGCAGGTTGTTGGCCAGATTGCTCGCCATGGCGGCGGCAATACCCGCAGCCCAGCCGGCCTCGCTCGGCGAGGTTCGTGCGAGTGCTTCCAATGCATGCGCGGCCGTGCGGATCACGCCGGTCTGCGCGACGGCTTCGACCAGCACGAACAAGCCTGCCACCAGCGGGAGCACCCCCCAGGCGACGTGCCGAAGTATCGGCATGGCACTGCGCCGCTGGCGCAGGCGAACCGCCGCCAACGTGAGCGCACCGGCGCAGAAGGTGGTCAAGCCGAGCGGGCCGTTCATCGCCGAGGTCGCCAGCAGCACGATGCCGGTGAGCCCGATACCGATGGCGCACAGGCGACCGCCCTCGGACAGGGCGCGGTGCTCGATCCGCTCCGCCAGCGGGTGCGCGATCTCACGGCGCTGAGCCAAACGCAGCACCAGGTACGTCATCAAGATCGCGGCCAGCGACGGCAGACTGAACTGCCGCAGCCACTCCGGCAGCGAGGGCATGTGGCTGCCGAACACCACCAGGTTGGCGGGGTTGGAGATCGGCAGCACGAAGCTGGCTGCGTTGGCGATGAACGCGCAGACGAACAGGTAGGGCAGGGGATTGGCGCGGGCCGCTTTGCAGGCCGCGTAAACCGCCGGTGTGAGCACCACGGCGGTGGCGTCGTTGGAAAGGAAAATGGTCACCAGCGTGCCGACCAGGAAGACCAGGTCAAACAGGCGCCGTCCAGACCCCTTGGCATGCTGGACGGCATACATGGCCAGCCAGTCGAACAGGCCTTCGTGACGCGCCAGCTCGGCCAGCACCATCATGCCGATCAGGAACAGGTAGACATCGCCGCCTTCAGCGACCGCCGCGATGGCCGTGGGGATGGGCACCAGCCCGGTCGCGACCAGCAGCACGGCAGCGCCCAGTGCCCAGACATACTCGGGGATCCGCCAGGGACGGAAGATGACGCCGCTGGTGGCAACGGCGGTCACTATCCAGATGATCAGGGAGGGTGTGGGGGCGTGCATGGAGGGGTTGCTTGGGCACACAGCTTGGCGAACGCGACATCATACCCAGCGGACGAGGGGATCACGCCTGCGCGCCCAGATGAAGCACCCTGGATACGTCGCGTTTGCCAACGCGTTAAAATGGCCCACCGCCGACGCCGTTCCAAGGCCCATCGCAATGCCTTACGCCACCCGCGACGCGATCCAGCGTCTGCGCGACCAGATCCCCACCTTCCGCTGCATCGTGGGGTGTACGGACTGTTGTGGCCCGGTCACCGCCTCCAGCGAAGAAGTGGCGCGGCTGCCGGTCAAGAGCGATGCCGAGCACGCTGCCGCGCTGGCGGACCTGAGCTGTCCCTATCTGGGCAAGCAGGGCTGTGAGGTCTACGAAGAACGTCCCTTGATCTGCCGCATGTTCGGGACGACTCCGAGCCTGCGCTGCCCCAACGGCCAGCGGCCGGTCTACATGCTGGATGAATCGGTGGAGAAAGAGATCCATCACTTCCTGCGCAGCACCCGGCAGGTGCTCATCTAGCAGCGCGAGGCCTCCAGCGAGGCCCAGGATCAGTTCGACCTGCGGGCACCCAGCCGCCATATCGCCAGGCCCCCGTACAGCACCAGCAGCGCGAGCAATGTCCAGAGCTCGTGGCTGACTTCACCCAGGCGGGCATCCATCTGATTCAACCGCACCATCAGGTTGATGCCGGGGGTGGTGGGCAGCAGGTGCGCCAGCGCGACCAGCGCCGGCGGCGAAGTGACCGCCGGCCAGGACAGGTTGGCCAGGAAGAACAACGGTATCGAGCAGGCGATCACGACCTGGAACGCACGCTCGCGGGTAGCGAAGAAACTGCCGACGAACAAACCGAATGCCACCGTGGCGGCGATGAACAAGGTGCCGCCCAGCAGCTGCCCGAGTGGATTGCCACCGCGCGGGTAATCCTGCACCCACGCGGTGAAACCGGCGTAATAGAGCAGCCCGAGCAGGCCGATGGCACCGAAGCCCACCGCCATGCCGGCCAATGTGGGCAGATCGAAACGCAGGCGCCGACCCAGCGCCAACCGCCGGGCGCCAAGCAGCACGCCGATGCCCATCAGCAGCGTCTGATGCACGATCAGCTCGGCCACGCCGGGCACGATGGCGCTGCCGTACCCTTCCTGCGTGTTGAACAGCGGCCGCTGCACCAACGTGATCGGCGGTGCCTGGGGTGCCCCCATGAACGCCGCCTGGGACACGGCCGCCTCGCGCGCGAACGCGGTCAGGGCCTCGGCCACGCCGCCGAGCACCCAACTGGCGCGGCCAAGGTAGGCACCGTTGCCCATCAACACCAGATAGCCGTGGCCGCCGCGCAGGACGTCCCGTTCAAGGTTGGCCGGAATCAGCAGAATGCCCTCGGCCCTGCCGGCCTCCATCTCGTCGCGGGCCTGGTCGATGCTGGCCGGCTGATCCACGATGCGTACCGTGTGCAGCGCGTCCACCCGGCGCAGCAATTCCCGACTGGTGGCGCTCTGATCATGGTCGACCACCACGATGGGCAGGTTGCTGGCCACCTGGTGGCGGTAGGCGGCCGGGTAGAAGAACGAGTACAGCACTACCGCGCCGACCATCAGCACGACGGCATAGCGATCGGTAAGCACCGTGCGCAGGGTCAGGCGCAGGCTGTCGACGAAGCGCTTCATGCACGGGTCTCGCGCGGTGCACCCGGCAGCACCGGATCGGCGTTGCGCGCGGCCGCCATCAATCGCCAGCCACCGATGCCACCGGCCACCAGCACCATCAGCAGCAGCGTGCCCAGCGGCCACAGCGAGACACTCCACGGCGCGCCCACGAACTGCTGCTGGGTCTGCAGCTTCACGTAGGCGGTCAGCGGCAGCAGGAGATTCCAGATACGGGTGAACAGCGGCGCATCGACCACCGGGAAGGTGGCGCCGGAAAACGCCAGCGCGGTGCCGATGCTCAAGCCGATCGCCGACAGTGACGTGCCCATGTCACGGGTGAGCCCGACAAACAGCAGAGCCACCGCCGCGCAGGCCAGGTAGAACAGCGGTTGCCCCAACATCAGCAGCAGGGCACTGCCGGCGATGCCGTCGCCACGGAGCAGGGCAAGGTAAAGCACCCCGAGCGCACCGTAGACCGAGAACAGCAGCACGTACGGCACGACCTTGCCGGCGATCGCCGACCATGGGGCATCGCCGAGCCATTCGCGCAGGTGCCCGTCACGCACTTCGCGCCCCAGACTGGCCGCGACCGTCAATGCCAGCCCCAGCGACAGCACGGCCGGGAACAGCAAGGGCAGCAGGAACAACTCATAGCTGCGCGCCGGGTTGTGCAGGATGTCCGACTGCACCGCGATCGGCGGCGCGCGCAGCTTGCCCGGGCCCACCTGCTTGCCGATGCGCTCGCCCAGCAGCCGCGCATTCCAGGCGCTGACCGCTTCGACGATATCGCGCACGGCCGATTGGCCGGTGGTGAGGTAGGTGGCGTTGTAGTACGCGAACACCGTGCCCTGTTCGCCGCGCAGTGCCTGCCGCGTGGCATCGCGCGGCACCAGTACGACTGCAAAGACGTCCAACCGGCGCAGCTGCGATTGCGCCTCGGCCAGGCTGGACGGCTGGCTGGCCACGCTGACGCCGGGGCTGGCATCGAGCATGCGGGCCAGCTGTCTGCTTTCCGCGCTGCGGTCCAGGTCGACGATGGCGATGGGGATATCGCGCATCACCGAGGCGGCAAACAGCCAGGCCATCACGCCCAGCATCAGCGCCGGCAGCAGGGTGACCAGCAGCAGATCGGCACGATCGCGGCGCAGGTGCTGAAGCTCGCGCTGGAACGACGCCGCAGCGCTCGCCCACACCGGCCGGCTCATCCCTGCGGCCACCCGAACAACACGCTCATCCCGGGGCGGAAGCCTTCCACCGGGGCGACCGGGCGCAGCCGGATTTCGAAGCTGCGCACGTCATACCCGGAGGACTGCCGGGTGGCACGCCACGTGGCGTAGTCACCGGCGGGATTGATGAAATACACCTCGAATTCCGCATCACGATCCAGCGCGGGCACCGTGCCACGCAGACGGGCGCCGACCTTCAGGCCCCGCATCTGCGATTCGCGCAGGTTCACCGAGACCCACATGCGGTCGATGTCGACCAGCGTGAAGACCGGGTAGCCGGCCGGCACCAGCTCGCCGATATCCGACATGCGCTTGTTGATCTCGCCGGCCACGGGCGCGCGGCCATTGACCTCCTCGCGGGCGGCGTTCACTTCGGCAACCGCGCCCTGCGCCTGGCGCACCTGACCCTGTGCGGCGCGCTTGTCCTGGTCGCGTGCGCCCGCCAGTGCCTGGTCGTACTGGGCGCGTGCGGCATTGGCCAGCTCGCGCGAGCTGCGCGCCTGGGCCAGTGCTTCGTCACGTTTCTGGCGGGTCATCACCCCTTCGTTGAAGAGGTTCTGCACGCGCTGATAGGTCGCATCGGCCAGGGTGGCACCGGCCTCGGCACGTTTCCAGTTGGCCTGCGCGGCGCGGATGTCCTCGCTGCGCGCGCCTTCATCGGCTTTGTCGGCCACCGCACGCGCCGCTTCGAGTGCACCGTGCGCCTGTTCCTCCTTGGCAGCGACTTCCGGGCTGTCCAGCACGAACAGCACCTGACCGGCGGCGACCCGGTCACCCTCGCGTACCTTCAGCTCGGCCAGCCGGGCGGTGATCTTCGCGGCCACGTTGATGGTGTCGGCGTCGGCCATGCCCTGCAACTGTTCGGCCGGGGTGCGCCAGGCCAGCCACAGCCCGACCACCACCACGATCGCCAGCACCAGCCCGATGAGGAGGCCGACCTTGCGTTTTTTCGGCGGCGGCGCGTCGGCCGGTGCCTGCAATGTGTCATTCATGCGTGATCACCTCGTCGCCCCGGCGGCGGAATTCTTCATATCGGTCCATCTGTCCACTGATCTCCAACAGCTGGGCCAGCGCCACGTCATATTGATAGGCAGCCTGTGCGCGTTCCACCTGCGCGCCGCCCAGCCCCAGGCGTGCATCGATCACATCCAGCGAGGTGGCCTGGCCCTCGCGGAAGGCCAGCTCCTGCAGGCGCAGGTTTTCGCGGTTCTGTTCGATGCTGCTGTCCAGCAGCAGGTACTGCTGGCGGGCGGTATCCAGTTCGTACCAGGCCTTGCGCACGCCCAGCGTCACCTGGTTCTCGGCCTCGCGCAGGCCGGCTTCGGCCTGATCCTGCTGCGCGCGGGCGGCGCTGATCTGGGCGGGGCGCGAGGTGGGGGAGAGGAAGGTGTACTTCAGGCCGATGCCGAATGCCCAGTCCGGGTCGGTGAGCATCTCGTCGCGGCGGCGGAAATCGTACTGGCCGAACAGGAAGATGGTTGGCTTGAGCTTGGCCTGCTGCACACGCACGCCTTGTTCGGCCTGCGCCACCACGGCCCGCAGCCGGGCAATCTGCGGCTGCCGGGCCTGTGCATCGCGTTCGAAGGTGGGCAGCGCACCGATCGGCGCGCGATGCACGAACAGAGGCGACAGCGGCCGGACTTCACCGCCGCTGCGCAACAGCGTGGCCAGTGCCGCTTTCAGGGTCTGCAGATCATTCAGCGATTTCTGATACTCGCGCTCGGCCTTGTCGCGGGCCACGTTGGCCTGCAGCCGCTGGGCGCGGGTGGCGAAGCCCTCGCGTTCCAGCTTCATCGCATCATCAAGGTGACGCTGCAGCCCATCGCGCACCTCGCGGCGCACGTCTACGGCCTGCTCGGCAAGACGCTGGCCGAAATAGGCCTGGACCAGCTGCACGCTCAGCGACTGGCGCTGCGATTCGCGCTCGGCGCTGGCCTGGTCGGTCGCGCCTGCCGCGGCCTGCTGGGCGGCAGGGATCAACCCACCGGTGTACAGCGGCAACACCGCCGTGACCACCGGGCGGGTGCGCCAATCGCGCTCGGTGAACTGCAGCGGCGAGTCGATACCGAACGCCTCGGCCACCGGGGCCAGCGAACCGAGGGGCAGGGTCAGCGTCTTCTGGAACTGCAGGCGGCGCACTTCACCGGTGATCTCCGGCAGGCGCAGCAGCCGGGTGGCGTCCTGCAGGTCCTGCTTGTTGCGCACCGACGCGTCCGCGGCGGCCAAGGCATCGGAGACCTGCTCCAGCCGCTGGTGCGACTGTTGCCAGTCCAATGCCGGGATTGCAGCGCCGTCGGGCGCGACCTGGGCGGCTGCAAACGCACTGCAGAGGATCAGGGGGAGACTGGTAAGTCCTTTTAACGCGCGCGTTGGCGGCCATTGCCGGCTCACGAGGGGGCAGCTCCATGGGGGTGTGACGGCAAGAGGGTAGTGTGCGCCGCGTGAAGTGCGGGTCTTCACACATGTCGGTACCCTTGTTGTCTTTGCCCATCAATGGACTGACCGTGGACAAGCGCTACATCACTGCAGGCACGTTGGCCGTCATTATCTACCTCGCCGCCACAACTGCATCGGCACAGCCCATGTTGGACGAGAGCTGCACCGTGGCCAATGCCCGGGTCAGCCTGGCTGAACTGCATTGCAAAGCGGAGAACGCCAACGCGTGCGGATGCCGGTGGCCGGTCGTATCCGGATGCCGGTGAAGTTCGAGATCGGCGGGCGGCAGAGGCCCGTCGACACCATGCACCTCCCGGCGATTCCGCCCGCCGAATAAGGCGATCAGCCCGGCATTGATACCGCCATCGTCTTTGCCCCCGTGCGATCTGCGCGCTCAACCTCGCCCCAAACGACCGCGGGGTGGCGCACCGCACATTGACAATTCTCCCATCAGGACGTTTATATCCCATTCGGGATGATTGCCTGCCGCATGGGTCAGTCCTCCCTTGAACGCTCCCCGGGCCGGATCCGCGGGGCGGCACGCGCTTCAGTACGCCATTCAAGAGAGCACGACATGACAGCAGTAAAGGGTTGGCGGCGGTTTTGGCGATGGGTGAAGTGGATCCTGCTGGGTCTGCTCGCGCTCGTGATCCTTCTCACCCTGGTCGGGGTGGTGTACGAGGCGCTGGCGCGCCGCAATGCAGAGGTGGACCACCCGCTGCGCGGCCAGATGGTCGATATCGGCGGACGCCAGATGCATATCGAGTGTCGCGGCAGTGGCACCCCGACCGTGATCTTCGAGTCCGGCCTCGGCACGGGCGGCACGATGGACTGGACCCGGGTGCACGACCGGATCGCCGGCTTCACCCGCGCCTGTGCCTACGACCGCGCCGGCATCATGCGCAGCGATGCCAAGGACACCCCGCAGCGTGCGTCGGCCGTGGCCGAGGACCTGCATGCCCTGTTGAAAGGCGCGGGCATCACCGATCCGCTGGTGCTGGTCGGCCACTCCATCGGCGGGCCGTACATCCGCACCTATGTGGGGCGCTACGGCGAGCAGGTTGCCGGGCTGGTGATGGTCGACCCCTCGCACCCGGATCAGATCGCCCGGCTCGGCAGTGTGGTGAGCATCGATGTCCACCCGAAGAAGGTGTCGCTGTTGATGCATACGGCCACCACACTATCGCGGACCGGCCTGGTGCGCTTCCTGTTCTCGCGCGCCGATCATGGCCCACGCCCGAAGGATGAGGCCGCGGAGATCACTGCCTTCTCCAGTGCCTCGGTCACGGGCGCGACCGCTGAACTCGACGGCTTCGACAGCACCATGGACGATGCCCGCGCGGTCACGTCGTTTGGCGACCGCCCGGTGATCGTGCTGACCGCGTTGAAACCGTTCAAGCCCGACGAGCTGAAGAAGATGGGCCTGACGGCGGAGGAGGGCGCGCGGTTCAAGCAGGAATGGCGCACCCTGCATGCCGAGCAGGCAGCCCTGTCCAGCCGTGGGCAGCAACAGATCGTGAGCGATTCCGGTCACTACATCCAGATCGATCAGCCTGACCGCGTCGTGGATGCGGTTCGCGAGGTCGTGGATGACGTGCGTGCGCAGGCGCGCACCGACAAGGAGATGAAATGATGAAGCGCACCCTGCTCTGGGCGGGCGTATCGATGCTGTTCGCCGCCAATGCGGCCGCCGCCGACTATGACCTGGTGATCCGCGGTGGACGCGTCCTCGACGGCGCCGGCAATCCGTGGGTCCGTGCCGATGTGGCGGTCAAGGAGGGGCGCGTGGTCCGGGTGGGTCAGGTCCCCGGGCAGGGCACCCGCGAGATCGACGCGACGGGGCGCTATGTGTCGCCGGGCTTCATCGACATGATGGATCAATCCGGCGCGGCGCTGCTCAAGGATGGCGCGGCGGAGAACAAGCTGCGGATGGGCGTGACCACGCTGATCGGCGGCGAGGGCGGACCGCCGGTGCCTGCGGCGGGCATGCCGGGCTACTTCAAGCAGCTTGAAACCCAGGGTATCGCGGTCAACTTCGGCACGTACTACTCCTCCACCCAGGCCCGCGTGCATGTCATGGGCGATGCCGCCGGTGCGCCGACCAGCAAGCAGCTGGATGCCATGGGCGAGCAGGTGAAGATCGCGATGGAGGCCGGCGCGTTCGGTATCTCCAGCGCCTTGATCTATGCACCCAGCAGCTTTCAGAGCACCTCGGACCTGGTCTCGCTGGCCAAGGTGGCCGCGCAATGCGACGGCTTCTACGCCACGCATATGCGTGATGAGAGCGAGGGCGTGGTCAAGGCGATCGAGGAAGCGATCGAGATTGGTGAGAAGGGCGGGGTCAAGGTGGAGATCTTCCACTTGAAGGCTGCCTATGCGCCGGAGTGGGGCAAGCTGATGCCGCAGGCACTGGCGACGATCAATGCCGCCCGCGACCGTGGCGTCGATGTAGCCGCCGATCTGTATCCGTACACCGCCGGCGGCACCGGGCTGGAAATCATCGCGCCGAGCTGGGTCTGGGCCGACGGGCTTGAGAAAGGTATCGAGCGCGTGCGCGATCCCAAGGTGCGCGAGCGCATGAAGAAGGAGGTCGCCGCCGGTTCGATGCCGGGCTGGTCGAACCTGGTGCATGCATCGGGTGGCTTCCAGAACGTGCGCCTGGCCAACAGCTTCAGTGACAAGTACCGTCGCTTCCATGGCAAGACGCTGGCCGAGATCGGTGCCGAGCTGAATCTGGATCCGGCCGATGCGGCCTGGGACATCGCGCTTGAAGGGCTGCCCAACCGGGCGGTCGCGCTGTATTTCATGATCAGCGAAGAGGATGTGCAGCTCGCGCTGCGCCAACCCTGGGTCAGCATCGGCAGTGATGCCGCCGCGGCGGTGAACTACGGCAGCGACGGTGCCATCGGCCTGCCGCACCCGCGCGCGTACGGCACTTTCCCACGCATCCTCGCCGAGTACGTCAAGCGGCGCCATGTGCTGACGCTGGAAGACGCGGTCCGCAAGATGACCAGCTGGCCCGCACAGCGGATGGGGTTGAGCGATCGCGGGTTGATCCGCGAGGGCATGCGCGCCGATATCGTGCTGTTCGATCTGGACACGCTGGACGATGTGGCGAGCTGGGATGCGCCCGCCGGCGCGCCGACCGGCATCGAAACCGTGATCGTCAACGGTGTGGTGAGCTTCGAGGGCGGCAAGCACACCGGCGCCCGGGCGGGCTCTGCGCTGCGCCACCCATGCCGCGCGCGGTGATCCACGTGCGCGCCTCAACAGACACAGGAAACACCTCATGATCCGACACGCCTCCGGCTGGAGTCTTCTCTCTCTGGCGCTCGCCGCCTCCGCGCCGGCACTGGCCGCCGCACCACCGATCACCAGCGCGGAGGATCTGGGCACCGCGGTCTCGGCACAGATCGCCTGCGCCGGCATTTTCGTGGCCAACCGCGCTGAGGCCGACGTGCTGCGCGATGACATCCACGCACTGGCGCCGTTCACCAGGACGGTGGCGCTGGCGGTCGATCGCAAGGCAGGCACGGTCACCGCCTCCGCGCCTGGTACGGCCACCCGGACGGCGTTGCATCGCCCGGCGGTCGGCTGCACGCTGACCACGGGCGACGTGCCGCTCACCGCGCTCAAGGCCCAGGCGGCCCAGCTCACGCCACTATCGCCACTGGCGGCGCGGCCGTGGCCGCAGGGCGACCGCCCGGTGCCGGCGCTGCAGGCCGCCGCAGAAGCGAAGCTCGACCGTGCCGCACTGGACGCGGCCGTGAGTGCGGCCTTCGATGAGCAGAACGTGGGCGGTTACCCGGACACCCGTGCGATCGTAGTGGTGCAGGGTGGGGCGATCGTTGCCGAGCGTTACGCGCCCGGCTTCAACCAGAACACCCGCATGCTGGGCTGGTCGGCCACCAAAAGCATCATGGGCACGCTGGTTGGCCTGCTGGTGGATGACGGCGTGCTCAAGCTGGATGACCCCGCTCCGGTGCCGGAATGGAAGGGCGAAGCCGATCCACGTGGCGCGATCACACTGCGCCAGTTGCTGACGATGTCGAGCGGGTTGGCCTTCGTCGAGAGCTACAAGCCCGGCAACGAATCGATCAAGATGCTGTTCGAAGCCGGTGACATGGGCGCGCTGGCCGCCGCGATGCCGCTTGAACATGCGCCAGGCACGCACTGGAGCTATTCCTCGGGCACGACCAACATCCTGTCGCGGATCGTCTTCGAGGCCACCGGCGGCACTCTGGAGGGCATGACCCGATTTGCACAGACACGGTTGTTCGAGCCGGCCGGCATGCGCAGCGCGCTGATCGAGCCGGATGAGTCCGGTGTGCTGGTCGGCAGCTCCTATGGATATGCAACGGCGCGGGATTGGGCACGCTATGGGCTGCTGCATCTGAACCACGGCGAGGCCGGTGGCAAGCGGCTGCTGTCGCCGGAATGGCTCCAGTTCGCGGTGACGCCCACGCCGGCATCAACGCGCCCCTCCTACGGCGCGCAGCTGTGGTTGAACCGGCCCGCGGCTGCAGAAGAAGGTCGAAAGGTGCTGCAGGACGTGCCACCCGATGCCTTCATGGCGATGGGCCACAACCATCAGATCATGGCGGTGATTCCTTCGCAGGATGCGGTGATCGTGCGTCTGGGCTGGACGCCGGAAGGGCAGAAATTCGACTGGAACAAGTATCTGTCGCAGATCGCGGCCGCACTTGCACCGGCCCCGGTACCTGCGAAGTAATCCGTAACGCGTCACGAGGGAGGGGGCGCCGGACACGGCGCCCATTGACAGTTCTCTTTACGGAGAACTAATGTCTCAATGTGAGAATTACTCACCTTGAGGCAGGGAAACCAGATGTACTCGATCAAGCTGTTGGCAACGCCCGCTGTGGCGCGTGACGTGGCCGCATCCGGAGTGAACGCCTGATGGCCCGCCTCACCCTCGGCATCGCGGTTGACGCGCTGCGCCTGGCCGCGCCGTTCCGCATCGCCAGCCACGTCTTCGACAGCCGGCTGGCCTGCCTTGTCACCCTGGATGACGGCACGCACATCGGCCGCGGTGAGGCGACCGGCGTCTATTACCTGGGCGAAGACATCGAGACCATGCGCATCCAGCTCGAAGCGGTGCGTGATGCCATCGAGGCACACCCCACGCGCGAGGAACTGCGCACGATCCTGCCAGCCGGTGGCGCACGCAACGCGGTGGATGCTGCCCTATGGGAGCTGGAATCGAAGCAGGCGGGCAAGCCCGTCTGGGCGCTTGCCGGGCTGCCCCCGCCGCGGCCGCTCCCCACGACCTTCACGGTCGGCGCCGATGAGCCGGCGGCCATGGCGGCCGCTGCGGTCGCGTATCGCCAGGCGCGTTCGATCAAGGTCAAATTGACCGGTGATCTCGACCTGGACATCGCACGCGTCGCAGCGATCCGTGCCGTGCGCCCCGAGGTATGGCTGGGGGTCGATGCCAATCAGGGTTACCAGGTTGGCGATCTCGAGCGGCTGGTGGCTGCGATGGTGGACGCCGATGTGGCGCTGATCGAACAGCCACTGGCCCGCGGGCGCGAGGCCGATCTGGATGGATTCGTGTCGCCGATTCCTCTGGCCGCCGATGAAAGCGCGCTCACCCTGGCCGATGTCGACGGCCTGAAGGGTCGCTTCAACGTATTCAACATCAAGCTCGACAAATGCGGCGGCCTGACCGAGGCGCTGCTGATCGCCGCCGCGGCACGCGAGGCCGAGCTGGGCGTCATGGTCGGCTGCATGGTCTGCAGCAGCCTGGGCGCTGCGCCGGGCTTCGTGGTCGGGCAGTTGTGCGATCTCGTCGACTTGGACGGGCCCACGTTCCTCAAGCAGGACCGCACCCCCGGGGTGCTCTATCGCGACGGCACGATCTGGTGTGACGAAGCGGTCTGGGGCGCTGGACGCTGAGGTTCGGGGCGCGCCTGGCGCATGAATTCATGTCAATGCTGCGACGCAGGATTGACAGTTCTCTGAACAGGACTATTGTGTCCTACATGGGCTTACACATAGCCATTCATCCCAGGAGCGTCACTGCCAGGCCGGCCCCCACCCCAGCACGACGGGGTGCCCTGACTGCCGCATTCCGTGCCCATTGCCGTGGGCGTCCAGCTTCGCTACCGAGGTCTCATCACATGAGTCACTGTTCGCTCCGAATGAACGCGTTGTCGCTGGCCTGCACTGCAGGCATCCTGGCCCTGGGCTGCAGCGCCACGGCACTGGCACAGGTCGCCGCCGAGAACCCCAACCGCGACGACGTACATACGTTGGGCACCGTGACCGCGACCGCGCAGAAACGCGTGGAGGTGGTCACCGATATCCCGATGTCGATCAGCGTCATCAGCGAAGAGCAGCTCGACCGCCTCCAGGTCAACAACATGAATGACCTGGCCGGGCTGGTTCCCGGCCTGCAGATCACCAGCCTCGGTGCGCCGGGCCGCTCGACGATCTCGATCCGCGGCATCACCCCGATGGGAAACACCGCCGCGACCTCGATCTACGTCGACGACGTGCCGCTGACCGCCAATGGCTCACTGTCCGGCGCCACCTCCGGCATGTTCGACCTGCTGCCGTACGACGTGCAGAACGTGGAAGTGCTGCGCGGCCCGCAGGGCACGCTGTACGGTGCCAGTGCACTGGGCGGCGTGGTCAAATACGTGACCAAACGGCCGGACCTGGAGTACTTCTCGGGCCGCGCCGGCGCCACGATGCGCGTTGTCGACGATGGCGGCCGGGTGGGCCATTCCGAGCGCGCCGCCGTCAATGTGCCGCTGGTGAAGGGTCAGCTGGCCCTGCGCGCCAGCTACGCCGAGCAGACCAGTCCGGGCTGGATCGACAACAGCGTCCTGCATCGCCGCGACACCAACGATGTGTACCAGAACGCCGGCCGCCTTTCGCTGCTGTGGAAGGCCTCCGATACGGTGGACGTGCTGCTCACCGCGATGCGCCAGGAAAACAAGGGCGACAATTTCGCGACGGTCGCGCTCGACCCGGCCACCTTCAAGCCGAAGCTGCCCGGTTACTCGAACGAGTATCTGTTCCTGCAGCCGAGCACGATCAAGTACGACGTGTACGGCCTGACGGTGGACTGGGATCTGGGCTGGGCCGACTTCACTTCCGCCAGCAGCTGGATGAAATCCAACTCCTGGCGCCTGCAGGACCAGTCGGTGGAGTACATCCCGTTGCTGGGCCAGAAGCCCGGCGTGGGCCCGGTGATGGCATACGCCGGCCTGGACACGGATATCGAACTGAAGAAGTGGACCCAGGAATTCCGCCTGACCTCCCAGGGCGACAGTCGCCTGCAATGGCAGCTAGGCGCGTTCTATACTGATGAAGATGCCGCCTACATCGAGCGCGGCAGTGCACTGAGCCCGGCGTTCAATCCGGTGCTTGACCTGTTCACCGCCTCGGTGCTGACCACGTATAAAGAAAAGGCGCTGTTCGGCAATGCCACCTGGAAGTTCACCGACCGCTTCGATCTGGCCCTGGGCGTGCGCCATGCGCGCAATGACCAGCAATTCCGCCAGACCCTCGGCGGTCCGCTGGGCGGTGACGGGGTGCAGCGGATCACCGACTCTTCGGAAAGCGTGACCACCTGGAGCGCCAGCCCGCGCCTGTTCCTGGGCGAAGACACCATGGCCTACGTGCGCGTGGCCACCGGCTACCGCGCCGGCAGCCCGAATCCCATCCTGCCGGCCGCCCCGGAGGTGCCGTCGCAGGTCAAGTCGGACACGCTGATCAACTACGAAGCCGGCCTGAAGAGCCACTTCTGGGATCGTCGTGCACTGGTGGAAGTGGCGGCCTTCCGGATCGACTGGGATGACATCCGCTTGAACCTGCTCACGGCGCAGGGCATCTCCTATGGCGTCAATGGCGGCGAAGCACGCAGCCAGGGCGTTGAATTCACCGGCGCGCTGATGCCCGTCGACGGCCTGCGCCTGAGCGGCAGCCTGACCTACACCGACGCGAAGCTGACCGCGCCGATTCCCCCGGCGCGCCCGGGCGGCCCGAACCAGGCCGAATCCGGTGCCCAGCTGCCGCAGGTGCCCGAATGGGCCGGCAGCCTGCAGGCCGACTACCAGTTCCCGACGAGCGGCGAATGGGGCTGGAGCGTCGGTGGCGCGCTGCGCTATTACGGCGAGCGTGCGGCATCGGTGGCGGCGACGCAGTCCTTCGACCTGCCCAGCTACACCACCGTTGACCTGACTGCCGAAGTGAGCAGCCAGAACACGACGGTGCGCTTCTTCGTCACCAACCTCACCAACAAGGACATCTACGTGGCGGCCGGCAGGACGATTCCTGCCGCCGGCGCGCAGCAGTACCGCCGCTGGAATGCGGTGATGATGCAGCCGCGGACCGTGGGTGTGTCGCTCGATTACAGCTTCTGATCGAGCGGGGCAGGGCGGCGCGGCACCTTCCCGGTGC
>NZ_JASCOO010000179.1:0-3357 GCF_029959485.1 Stenotrophomonas sp. PS02301 | reverse complement strand
CGCGCAATTGGGGTACTGGTGGCGCCGGTTGGGGCGGGCGGGCGGCGGGCACGCACCATCCCGCGCCCGACCAGCGGTCGGGCGCTGTCCATCAATCCCAAGCCGGCGCGATCTCCTCCGGATTGGCCAGGCGATGGCCCCGATCCAGCGCCGCGATCTGCGCCATGTCCGCCTCGCTCAAGCGCAACTCGGCGGCCAGCAGATTGCCGGCGAGGTTGTCGCGCTTGGTCGAGGACGGAATCACCGCGAAGCCCTGCTGCAACGCCCACGCCAGCGCGACCTGGGCCGGGGTGGCCCGGTGGTGCGCGGCGATGGCCTGGATCACCGGGTCCTTGAGCACTTCGCCGTAGGCCAGGCTCATGTACGCGGTGACATGGATGCCCTGTTCCTTCAGGAACGCGATCAACGCGCGGTTCTGCAGGTAAGGGTGGACTTCGATCTGGTTGGTGGCGATCGCATCGGCACCGAGGATCGCGATGGCCTGGCGGGTCTGGGCGATGGTGAAGTTGGAGATGCCGATCTGGCGGGTCAGGCCCTGCGACTTGGCCTCGGCCAGTGCACCGAGATACTCGGCCATCGGCACCGCGTCCTTCGGCGACGGCCAGTGGATCAGGGTCAGCTCGACATGGTCGGTGCGCAGCTTGCGCAGGCTCTCGCGCAGGCTCTCCAGCAGCGCGTCGTGGTGGAAGTTGGCGATCCAGATCTTGGTGGTGAGGAACAGATCATCGCGCGCCACGCCGGACTCGGCGATGGCCTGACCGACCTCGGCTTCGTTCTCGTAGATCTGCGCGGTATCGATGGCGCGGTAGCCGACGTCCAGTGCGTTGCGCACCGAGTCGATCACGGTCTGGCCCTTCAGGCGGAAGGTGCCGAGGCCGAAGGCGGGAATGCTCATGGAAACTCCTTCATGGGGGTGAGGTGCAGGCTACGCCGTGCACCGTAAAGCGACGTAGAGCCGACCGTTTGTCGGCTGCGGTTGCGTGAAACGAATCGTGGGTCGGCTGTTGTCGCGTACTGCCGACCGTCGGTCCGCTGCCGGGAGCGATCAATGCGCACTCACGGCGATGCCTTCGGCGCGGTCGGCAACCCCATCGCGGCGGTCCAGGCGGCCACTCCATGCGGTCAGGCCGAAGGCGCCCATCACCACCAGCGCGCCCAGCCACGGGGTGTGCATCAGGCCGAAGTGATCGACCACCAGGCCACCCAGCGAAGCACCGAGCGCGATGCCGACGTTGAACGCGGCGATGTTCAGGCCCGAGGCCACATCGGCGGCCTGCGGGGCGAACCGCTGTGCCTGCTTGACCACGTATACCTGCAGCCCGGGCACGTTGCCGAACGCCACCGCGCCCAGCGCGAGCACGGTCAGCAGCACCAGCCAGGTGTTGTAAGCGGTGAAGGTGAGCGCGAACAGCACCGCGGCCAGCAACGCGAAGATCAGCTTCAGCGCCGGGATCGGGCCGCGGCGGTCGGCCAGGCGGCCGCCCCACAGGTTGCCGATCGCCACCGACACGCCATAGACCAGCAGCACGCCACTGACCGCATTGGCCGAGAAACCGGTCACGTCCTGCAGGATCGAGGCCAGGTAGGTGAAGGACAGGAAGGTGCCGCCGTAACCGAGCGCGGTGATCGCATACACCAGCAGCAGGCGCGGCTGCGCGAGCACGGCGAGCTGCTGGCCGAACGTGGCCGGTGCGCTGCGCTGCAGGTTGCGCGGGACGAAGAGCAGGCTGCCGATCAGCGCGATCACACCGAGCCCGGCTACGGCCAGGAAGGTGGCGCGCCAGCCCAGGTGCTGGCCGATGAAGGTACCCAGCGGCACGCCGGTGACCAGCGCCACGGTGAGGCCGGTGAACATGATCGCGATCGCGCTGGCGGCCTTTTCCTTGGGCACCACCGAGGTGGCGATGATCGAGCCGATCGAGAAGAACACACCATGCGCCAGGCCGGTCAGCACGCGCGCCACGATCAGCGAGCCATAGCCCGGGGCCATCCAGGCGATCACGTTGCCCAGGGTGAACAGCAGCATCAGCGCGACCAGCAGGGTCTTGCGCGGCACGCGCCCGGTCAGCGCGGTAAGCACCGGTGCACCGACCGCCACGCCCAGCGCATACAGCGAAACCAGCAGGCCGGCCGAGGGCAGGGTGACGCCGAGGTCGGCGGCGATGGTCGGGATCAGCCCGACGATGACGAATTCAGTCGTGCCGATGGCGTACGCACCCAGCGTCAACGCCAACAAGGCCAAGGGGATACCACGGGACATGGACGGATACCGGTGGGGAGCAAGGCTGCGCAGTCTGCGCGCCGTACTCTTGCGGAAAAAGCGGCCTTCACGCCAATCACTGTTGCCCCATGGTCAATAATGGGCCCCTTCCGCCCGGCCGCCGCCATGAAAACCACCCTCGATGAGATGCAGGCCTTCATCGCGGTGATCGACAGCGGGTCGATCACCGCCGCCGCCGAACAGCTTGGCCAGACCACGTCCGGTGTCAGCCGGGCACTGGGCCGGCTGGAGGAGAAACTCGGCACCACGCTGTTGACCCGCACCACCCGTCGCCTGCAGCTGACCGAGGAAGGCGACGCCTTCCTGGCCCAGGCCCGCGCAATCGTGGCCTCGGTGGAAGCGGCCGAGGAGCAGATCGCCGCCCGGCGTCAACGCCCGGCCGGGCGCCTGCGTGTGGATGCGGCGATGCCGTTCGTGCTGCACGTGATCGCCCCGCTGGTGGCGAGCTACCGCGCGCGCTATCCCGAGGTGGCGCTGGAGCTCAACAGCAGCGAGCGCTACATCGATCTGCTGGAGCGGCGCACCGATGTGGCCATCCGGATCGGGCCACTGGCCGATTCCACCCTGCATGCACGGCCGCTGGCGCACAGCCGCCTGCGCGTGATGGCCAGCCCAGCCTACCTGCAGCAGCACGGCACCCCGCGCGATGTCGCGGCACTGGGCACGCACACCCTGCTGGGCTTCAACGAGCCCGATTCACTCAATCACTGGCCGCTGCCCGGCGCGACCGACGCGCTGCTGCACGTGCGCCCGGCGGTGGCGGTCTCCAGCGGCGAAACACTGCGCCGGCTGGCCCTGGAAGGGGTGGGCATCGTCTGCCTGTCCGACTTCATGATCCACCGCGACCGCGAAGCCGGCACCCTGGTGCAGCTGTTGCCGGACCTCACCGTGGAGGTCCGCCAGCCGATCCACGCCGTGTACTACCGCAACACGGCAGTCTCGGCGCGGATCAGCTCGTTCCTGGATCACCTGGCGCAGGCCATGGTGGGCACCCCCTACGCCCGGTAGTGGGGGGGGGGGGGGGGGGGGGCGGCGGGGGGGCGCCGCCCCCCCCCCCCCCCCCCCCCCCCCCCCCC